>JBGVAQ010000001.1:0-4106 GCA_045224775.1 Acutalibacteraceae bacterium
GCAGTTATAGAACACAATAACGATCCTATGTGCAGATTTTTGTTTACGATAAGCGGATATCAGGAGATGCTTAAAATGGCAATGCTCACATATTCCGGAGGCTATATTCCTCAGAATCCAAATATGCCGATCAGATTTTTTTCCGGACAGGATGATCCGTGTGCTTTGTCAGAGATACAGTTTGCAGATGCGATGTATTTGCTGAAAAAAACAGGCTATGATGATGTACGTGGAAGATTCTATCCCGGTATGCGCCATGACATCCTGCACGAAAGAGATAAAATCAGGGTATTCAAAGATATTCTGAGCTTTATTGAAGAGTAAAAATAAAATTTATCCCTGCTTTCGATTTGAAAGCAGGGATATTTTTATATCTTTATTAATTACAATATAACTTTCCAAGCCTCGCTTTTTTCAAAAAGCGAAAGTATATCATTATCAAGACTTCCCTCGTCAGCCATACTGTGAAGAATTGCCCATGCTTTTTCAATGGGTACAGGCTTTTTATATGGTCTGTCCTTTGCGGTGAGTGCTTCAAAGATATCGAGTATCGTAAGAAGGCAAACCTCTTTCGGTATATCGTCACCCTGTTTGTGTTCCGGATAGCCTTTTCCGTTTTTCAGTTCGTGATGAGAACCTGCCCATTCGGGAACCATTTTATAGTCATTCGGGAAATCTACTCTGTCCAGAATTTTTTTCGTTACAGTAACATGGTTTTGCATGATCTTTCGTTCTACATCTGTAAGAGTGCCCTTTTTTATCAAAAGGCAGTTTGTTTCCTGAACAGTAATAAAGGGAACTTCGGAATCGTCTTCCTCAGTATATTTAAGTGCCGAAAGCTCATGTATTTTTTCAGAATCCTCATCGGAAAGAAACCCCGATGTATTGATCCTGTGGATAAAATCGAGCCAGTTTTTCCGGTTTTCTTCCCGTGTATTGTATTCTTTCTGAGTAATTCTTTTTTCGGCAAGTGCCAGACGATTAAGCAGATGAATTCGTCCGAATCTGTCATCTATTTTTTCGACAGAATTTCCCAGTCGTGTAGCCTTGTCCATTACCTTCAGTGGTACGGACAGCTTTCCGACATCATGCAGCCATACACTCATAATAAAGGCATTTTTTTTATTCTTATCGAACTGCCAGAGGTTGTCTGTTTTATCGAGCCATAGTAAAAATTCTTCAGCCATTTTTACCATGTTGTGTGTATGATTGGCGTTATACTGAGAACGTTCTTCAATAGCAACGGAAAGTGCCTGAACAAGAGACTCAAGCAGCTTGATAAGCTGGTCGGTGTAGCGTCTTCTCATTTCTGCAATGCTTGTCATATCATTGAGCATTACAATGAGAGCAACTTTTTTTGAATGCTTTTTCAGGAACGATGTCATTATATATATAGTTTTGTTTGTGTCGCCGGCATCATAATTCAGCAGATTATAATGCGGTGCATATGTATCAGAAATAGTATCTAATATTGTCTGATTGAAAAGGTCGTTTTTTTCGTCACAGAAGAAAACAGAGGCAAAGTTTTTTCCTTTCATTTCGGCCTCGTTTTTGTTCAGGATAGATAGAGCGGCAGGATTTATATACTTTATATTACCGTCCAGCCCGATTATCATTACGCCTTCCGACATATCATTGATAATAGATTTCTGAATAAAGTCATCTTTGTTTATCATATAGGAATCTCTCCATATCCGATAAATCGGCTGAAATTTTTATTTTTTAATAGTGAGGATATCGGTAAAACCTGTTATCTCCATTATTTCCATGATACTTTCATTCACATTGATAACTTTCATACTGCCCTGTTTGTTCATGGTTTTTTGTGCAGAGAGCAGTACACGAAGTCCGACTGATGATATATAGGCAAGTTCTTTAAAATCAAATATAAGGATTTTGGCATCATTGATCACTTCATCAACAGCTTTTTCTAATTGGGGTGCGGTGTTGGTATCTATTCTGCCTGCAACAGCGATAGTGATTTTGTTTCCGTTTTTTATTTTATTTATAGTCATAATAAGTATCTCCTCTTAAAAAATATATATCAGTCCATTCAGAATGGATTTGTGAAATTAAATATAATACCACAATAATATAATTGTAACATGGTACCATTTGGCTGTCAATAATGAATAATACCTTTTTGTTGTTAAAATTTAATTTTTTTTCATAGTTATTTAAAAAATCATTCATTTTTTAACGGGACTGTTAAGAATAAAGTGAGATAATCACCGCTTTTTCACAGCCCCGATTTATATTTGAATTATTATATTATATGTAAAATGTCAATGGTCAGCGTTTGCTGATAACTCTCATGATAAGATTTTGTTCAGTTGATAATTAATTATTTCTGTGTTATAATGGGTAACGATAAATAATGAAAAGGGGAAACATAGTGCTTAAAGAGGGAGAAAAAACAGAACCGCTCGGCAGTGGACGAAGTGTTTTAGTTTCAGCGGAGCATTCATTCGGTACAGATACGGTGCTTCTTGCAAATTTTTCAAGACCGAGAAAAAATGATAAGGCGTGTGAGCTTGGAACAGGCTGCGGAGCAATACCGCTTATATGGAGCAGGAACAATGTCCCTGCACACGTTACTGCTGTGGATATACAGCCGGAAGCCTGTTCAATGCTTGAAAGAAGTGTGCGGCTGAACGGACTTGAGGACAGGATAACAGTTTTACAGTCCGACCTTTGCGACCTTAAAGGTAAAGTGGAATTTTCAAGCTATGATCTTGTTGTATGTAATCCGCCGTATAAGGCTGCCGGAACGGGTATAGTAAATCCGGAAGAACCGCATAAAATAGCACGTCACGAAACACTTTGTACAATGGACGATATAGTATATGCAGCGTCAAGACTTCTGAATTTTTCAGGCAGACTTTGTATGTGTCAGAGACCGGAAAGGTTAAGCGACATGATATGTGCCATGAGGAATTTCCGTATAGAGCCGAAAAGACTGAGGTTTGTACAGCAGAGGTTATCAAAAGCACCTAAGCTTTTTCTTATCGAGGGCAGACGTGGGGGAAATCCCAACGGACTTATAGTTGAGCCGACACTCTTTATTGAAAAAGAGGGCGGAGAGCTTTCAGATGAGATGATAGAAATATACGGTGCATATAAAGAGGGATATATTTAAAAAAGCAGGGGGATTTTTCAGATGAGCGGAAAGCTTTTCGTAGTAGGAACACCGATAGGCAATCTTTCGGACTTTTCACCGAGAGCGATAGAAACTCTTAAACAGGCGGATTTTATTGCCGCAGAGGATACAAGAGTAACAATAAAGCTTTTGAATAAGTTCAATATTGAAACACCAATGGTGAGCTACCATAAATTCAACACTCACGATAAGGGTGAGGAGATATGTCAGAGGATAGAGAACGGCGAAAACTGTGCTATAGTTACAGACGCAGGTATGCCGTGTATATCCGATCCGGGAGAGATGCTTGTAAAGCAGTGTGCTGACAGGGGGATAACGGTTTGTGTTGTTCCGGGCCCTACGGCACTTGCATCTGCACTGGCTATATCCGGACTTCCGACAGGCCGCTTTGCATTTGAAGGCTTCCTTAGTGTAAACAAGCCGAGCCGTAGGGAGCATCTTCTTTCACTTATGAATGAGCAAAGGACGATGATATTCTATGAAGCACCGCATAAGCTTTCTGCAACATTAAAGGATATGTATAAATGCTTCGGCAACAGGAGGATATCTATTGTGCGTGAGCTTACAAAGGTGCACGAGGAAGTCATTCGTACAACATTGAGTGAAGCTGTTGAAAAATATGCGGATGACAGTGTAAAGGGCGAGATAGTGCTTATACTTGAAGGTGCAGAAAAGCCGCAGAAAACCGACAGCACACTTGAAGATGCTGTTGAGCTTGCGGCAGAGCTTAATAAATCGGGCGTTTCGCTTTCGGATGCCGCCAAGGAAAGTGCAAGGGTAACAGGATTTAAAAAGGGAGATATTTATAAGGAGCTTCTGTCAAGACAGAACGATACACAAGGGGAGGAATAATAAATGGATGTAATACTTGCGTCAAAATCACCGAGAAGAAAAAAACTGCTTGCAAAGATATATGATGAATTTTATATAAAAGTGCCGGATATAA
>JBGVAQ010000002.1:0-9743 GCA_045224775.1 Acutalibacteraceae bacterium
ACTGTATTGCGTCTCTTGGATGCAGATTTAACCGGCCCGTTAAAAGGTAGGGGATATCATATCCCCAGATAAGACCTCCTTCCTTGAGCGGTACTATATGATTTTCTATGAATCTCAGAAGCGGTGTGATGTGGTATTTCGGATTTTTCAGGAAGCCTAAAAGAAGCTCTGTCGGACAGTTTCCTGCACCTCGTCCAAGACTGCATATTGTTGAGTCAAGATAGCTTACACCCATTGTAAGTGTTTCTATAGTATTGGCAAATGCAAGCTGCTGATTGTTGTGTGCGTGGATGCCTATTTTCTTATTGTATTTTTCGCCGATATCAAGATATTTTTCCGCAAGTCTTCTCATCTGCTCGGGATAGAGTGAACCGTAGCTGTCAACTATGTATATCTCATCGACACAGCTTCTGCCGATAAGCTCGAGTGCATCGTCAAGGTCCATGTCGTTTGACTTTGATACAGCCATTATATTTATGGTCGTTTCATAACCCTTTTTGTTGCAGTATTCAACTATCTCCAGTGCTGACGGGATAGTATTGATATACGTTGCAACCCTTACCATGTCTATCGGACTGTTCGCTTTGTCTGTTATATCATTGCGGAAATCTGTTCTGCCGACATCTGCCATTACCGATATTTTAAGTTCTGTGTCGTTGTCACCGACTATCTCTCTTATATCATCGTCATTACAGAATTTCCATTTGCCGAATTTGCTTGTATCGAACTGTTCCTTTGATGCCTTATAGCCGAATTCCATGTAATCAATACCTGATTTGATATTCGCCTGATAAAGATCCTTTACAAATTCATCTGTGAAAAAGAAATTGTTTACAAGTCCTCCGTCACGAAGTGTACAGTCAACAACCTTTATGTCCGGTCGGAATGATACAAGCTCGCCCTTTTTTTTCATATTTATCCCTCCGTTTATTTAACGATATGACATCATCATTATACACCAACGAGTAACAAATTACAATCTTTAATTTTCTTTTTTCTTATTTCGTAGAACGCATATATAACACATATGAGTGAATTTTACTGTTGCAGTAAAAACTCGGATGTGTTATAATATTTTTGTCATTTTTAAATCATAGAAAGAAGATGCTTATTTATGGAATATATACTTTCCGAAAGAGTAAAGACACTTAAACCTTCCGCTATAAGAGAAATCTTCAAGTATGCCGCAGATCCTACTGTTGTTTCACTTTCCGCAGGAAATCCGGCTCCCGAAGCTTTCCCGACAAAAGCTATTGCGGAAATATCTGCAAAAATATTTGAAACTGATCCCATAGCCGCTTTACAGTACAGCGTTACAGAGGGATATGCTCCGCTCAAAAAGGCTGTTGCCGAGCGTATGAAAAACAAGTACAACATCGGTACCGATAATGATGATATTATCATAACCTCCGGTGCTCAGCAGGTTATGGACCTTATTACAAAATCTACCGTAAACGAGGGCGATACAGTTATCTGTGAAGCTCCGAGTTTTATAGGTTCTCTCAATTCATTCCGTTCATATAATGCAAGACTCTGCGGTATTCCGCTTGAGGCTGACGGTATGAATATTGAGGCTCTTGAAAGTGCTCTTAAAAACGAAAAGAATGTAAGATTTATATACATCATCTCAAATTTCCAGAATCCTTCGGGCGTTACTACAAGCTTTGAAAAAAGAGTAAAAATATATGAGCTTGCCAAAAAATATAATGTTATGATACTTGAAGATGATCCATACGGTGAGCTTAGAATAAAGGGCGAGAATGTACCGTCTATAAAGTCTCTCGACAAGGATGGTATAGTTGCTTATGCAGGCTCTTTCTCTAAGGTGCTTTCTCCCGGTATGCGTCTTGGCTATGTTATCGCTCCTAAAGAGATAGTTCAGAAAATGGTAGTCTGCAAGCAGGGTGAGGATGTTCATACTAATGCGTGGGCTCAGCTTGTGGCTCATAAATTTATGACAGAATATGATTTTGAGGCTCATCTTGAAGGTCTCAGGGATATATACAGAAAGAAAGTAAACTTCTGCACAGAACTGCTTGACAAGTATCTTGTACCGAACAAGATAAGCTATCAGCCGATAGACGGCGGTTTGTTTATATGGTGTAAACTGCCTGAAGGTGTGGATATGGTTGATTTCTGCAAGCAGGCTGTACTCAGAAAGGTATGTGTCGTTCCGGGTAACGCTTTCCTTACCGATGAAAAAGAACAGTGCAGCTCTTTCAGAATAAACTTCTCTACTCCTACGGATGAACAGCTTGAAAAGGGTATAAAAATACTTGGTGAACTTGCAAAGGAGATATTGTAATAATGTCGGAAAATATACAGGAAAAGAAAAAAGTAATATTCAGCGCTATACAGCCGAGCGGTACTATCACTCTCGGAAATTATCTCGGTGCTCTCAGAAACTGGGTTAAGCTTCAGGATGATTATAACTGTATCTTTGCTGTCGCTGATCTTCATGCGATCACTGTAAGACAGGATCCTAAGGCTTTTAAACAGAACATACTCAATGCTTATGCCCTGTTTCTTGCCTGCGGCGTTGATCCCGTTAAAAGCCCGTTCTTTATACAGAGCCATGTACATACACATGCTGAGCTTGCATGGATACTCAACTGCTATACACAGTTCGGTGAGCTTTCAAGAATGACTCAGTTCAAGGATAAATCACAGAAACATGCCGACAATGTAAATGCAGGTCTGTTTACTTATCCATCTCTTATGGCGGCGGATATACTTCTCTATCAGGCTGATGTTGTGCCTGTTGGCGTTGACCAGAAACAGCACCTTGAACTTACAAGGAATATTGCCGAAAGATTCAACGGTATCTACGGAAACACATTCAAAATTCCCGAACCTTATATCAGTACTGTTGGTGCAAAGGTAATGTCACTTCAGGATCCGACAAAGAAGATGTCCAAGTCGGATGAAAATGTAAATGCATGGGTAGCTATACTCGATAAGCCGGAAACCATAATGAAGAAGTTCAAGAGAGCCGTTACTGATTCCGATACGGTTGTAAGGGTAGGCGAGGGAAAGGACGGCATAAATAACCTTATTGGCATAATGAGTGCCATAACCGGCAAGACTGCCGACCAGATAACTGCTGAATTTGAAGGCAAGGGCTACGGTGACTTCAAGACTGCTGTAGGTGAGGCTGTCGTTGAGGAAGTTCGTCCTATTCAGGAGCGTTTCAATGACCTTATCAACAACAAGGATTATCTTGTTGAAACTTACAGAAAGAGTGCGGAATTTGCTTTGCGCATATCTCAGCGTACTCTTGACAAGGTTATGAAGAAAGTCGGATATGTACTGAAATAATCAAAAATGCACAGCGGTTCAGTCTGCTGTGCATTCTCTTTGTTTTAAAACATTAAACACTTATCCCCCGACTGGTGAGATCGGGGGATAAGTGCTTTTTAGGAGGAATGTATATGAAGTTTAAAACTTATGAACAATTTATTCAAAATAGAACATATCTTCAAATTTTTTGTCAAGCGCTATACATATAAGCAGGGCAAGCTTGGCACTCGGACAAAACTGATTATTTTCTATTGAACTTATGGTCTGACGTGATACACCGACCATTTCCGCAAGTTCTCCCTGCGATATGCGTTTTTCCGCACGAGCAACTCTCAGGCGGTTCTGAAAACTTATCTCACTCATACTGCATACACCCAAAAGAATAATATCGCACATAATATTGCTGCTATTCCTGTTCCTATCCCTGCTATAAGATATCCGGGTTTTTTGAGGTTTTTGTACTGATAGAGAAATGTTGTACTCAGGTACGCTGTTATTATAGTTACATAGTCGTAGAACATTTCTCTGTGGAGTGCTTTAAACACGCTGAACACAAGACATAATATGCCTACGGCTACAGCCCCGAGACCGAATGATGCATTATATACACGCTGCTCACGTTCATCAAGAGAATTGCGTGACTTGCGTTTATTTTTTGCAAGAATCTCTTTCTTATCCATCTGAAACGTCCTCCGGAAGCTTTCAGAAAACAGGTTTTATCTGAGTTCTTTTCGCTTCGTTTTCTGTATCTATATAGTATCATATCCTTTGCAATTTGTCAAGTATCCTTGACATATTTTCTTTTAAACTTTACATTATTGTAATGTTTTTTACGCATTATAAACTTTTTGTTACATATTGATTGTTCCTTGATTTACAGGCGGATATGTGTTATAATTGGAAAGTAAATTTAAGGAGGTCATAATTATGGGAATGACAATGTCACAGAAAATCCTCGCTGCTCATGCAGGTCTGGAGTCTGTAAAAGCAGGACAGCTTATAGAAGCTAAACTCGATATGGTTCTCGGAAACGATATCACTTCTCCCGTTGCTATAAACGTTTTTAATGACGGTAATGCATCTGCTGTTTTCGACAACACAAAGATCGCTATGGTAATGGATCATTTTACTCCTAACAAGGATATCAAGGCGGCTGAACAGTGTAAGCAGGTACGTCAGTTTGCCGATAAATACGATATCAAGAATTTCTTTGATGTCGGTCAGATGGGTATAGAGCATTCTCTCCTGCCCGAAAAAGGTCTTGTAGGTCCGGGTACACTTTGTATCGGCGCTGACTCTCATACATGTACATACGGCGCTCTCGGTGTGTTTTCTACAGGCGTAGGCTCAACAGATATGGCAGCCGGTATGATAAGCGGCAAAACATGGTTTAAAGTTCCGTCTGCTATAAAATTCAATCTTATCAATAAGCCGGCTGAATTTATAAGCGGTAAGGATATTATACTTCACATAATCGGCATGATAGGCGTTGACGGTGCACTTTACAGATCTATGGAGTTCTTCGGTGACGGTCTGAAATATCTTTCAATAGATGACAGACTTTGTATTGCTAACATGGCTATCGAGGCAGGCGCTAAGAACGGTATTTTCCCTGTTGATGATATAACAAGAGAATATATCAAGAACAGATTCAAGGGTGAGCCTGTTGAATATTCAGCAGACGATGATGCTGAATATGATGAGGAATATACTATTGACCTTTCGGCACTTCGTCCGACTGTTGCTTTCCCGCATCTTCCCGAAAATGCAAGAACTGTTGATCAGATAGGGGAGAAGGAAGTAAAGATCGATCAGGCTGTTATAGGTTCATGTACTAACGGCAGAATATCCGACCTCAGAGCTGCTGCTGATGTTCTCAGAGGAAAGAAAGTTGCTAAGGGTGTAAGATGTATCATAATTCCCAGTACTCAGAGTGTATATCTTCAGGCTATGCATGAGGGACTGTTTGATATTTTCATCGAGGCAGGCGCTGTTGTTTCAACACCTACATGCGGTCCGTGTCTTGGCGGTCATATGGGCATACTTGCAAAGGGCGAAAGAGCTATATCTACTACAAATCGTAACTTTGTAGGAAGAATGGGCCATGTTGAGAGTGAAGTATATCTTGCAAGTCCTGCTGTTGCGGCAGCAAGTGCGGTTACCGGCTATATTACAGATCCGGCAGTTGTTTGTAAAGGTTAAGGAGGTCATTGAACATGAAAGCACAGGGTACAGTACATAAATACGGCGATAATGTCGATACAGACGTTATAATTCCTGCAAGATATCTTAATACAAGCTCTCACAAGGAGCTTGCTTCTCACTGCATGGAGGATATAGATATCGACTTTACAAAGAATGTCAAGGACGGCGATATAATGGTAGCCGAGAAGAATTTCGGCTGCGGTTCTTCAAGAGAACATGCTCCGATAGCTATAAAGGCTTCGGGAATAAGCTGTGTTATCGCTTCCACCTTTGCACGTATTTTCTACAGAAATGCTATAAACATCGGGCTTCCCATACTTGAATGTGATGCTGCTGCAAAGGAGATAAAGGCAGGGGATGAGGTCGCTGTTGATTTTGATACAGGCATTATAACCAACATTACAACAGGCAAGACTTATCAGGCTGAGCCTTTCCCGCCGTTTATTCAGGAAATAATCTCTGACGGCGGTCTTATCAGACACGTTACAAAGTAATTCATAATGCATAATTCATAATGCATAATAAAAAATGGTACGGTCAACTTGAAAACTGACCGTACCTTTTGTTTTTGTTCCATGCGGAGCGGAATAATTCCACTTTCCACTTTCCACATTCCACATTTATTTAGTGCAGTAGAAGCAAGCTGCACAGCCTGTACAGGTGAATATCACACCGCTGAGCAATATTGCTATTACACCAAGTACTATCGCTATTACAGGAAATTCGCCTGACGGAAGTCCGGCTCTTTTGTTTATGTTAAGGCTTATTGTGCCTACAACCGTTCCTATTATTGCAAGTACTGCGGAGATGATATTCATTATAAATCCTACATAGAAAAACCATGAGAATATGAGTGCAAGGGCGGTGATAAGTACGCTTATGAGTGATAAAGCTATGCCTACACCGCTCAATACATTCATTGACGGTGTTTCTTTTTTCATGTTAGGCGGTATCTGATTCCAGATAGCATCCGGTGTTACCGATTCATATTGTCCTTGTCCGTTATATCCGCTCTGGTCTGTATATTCGCCCGACTGATTGAAATTATACTCCGGATTTACTTCTGTATTGCGTCCGTTCCCTGTATAGTTCGGATTTCGTCTGTCAGGGTCATTATAATTGTTGCCGTATGGTCCGTTTCCGTTCATCATTTCACTTCCTGTCAATTATTTGTAGTCTGCGAGTATATTTGAAACTATAACATCTGTGTGCATACTTCTTGATCCTTTTACAAGTATTGTACAGTCTTTTTCTATAACTGTCTTTAAGTACTGGTAGGCCTCACCGTTGTTTTCAAAGCTCGTTACACGCTCACAGCCGTTTTCTCTTGCGCCGGTTGCTGTGTTTTCGGACATGCTTCCTATTGTTATAAGTGTGTCTATGCCTATATCTGCAAGATATTTTCCGACATTATAGTGCTCTGTCGGGGCTTCGTCACCAAGCTCAAGCATATCTGCCAAAACGGCTATTGTCTTTCCGCTTGACGCTTTTTTAAGTACGTCAAGTGAGGCTTTTGTTGCCTCCGGACTTGCATTATAACTGTCGTCTATCAGCAGGAAGTCTTTAAGCTCATGCATCTGCTGGCGCATCGGTGCGTTTTTATAGCATGCAAGTCCTCTTGCTATTGTCTGTTCATCAAGTCCCATTGCTGCGCCTACTGCAAATGCTGCAAGTGCATTTGTTATTATGTGTACTCCGAGTGCGGGGATATTTAACTGTGTTTTTTTGCCGTTCCTTACACACATGAATGATGTACTGAAACCGAATGTTCTTATCTCATCGGCATAGTAATCGTTATCTTCGGACAAGCCGAATGTTACGGTTCTGAAGAACTGTTTATTATGGAGCTGTCTTAACAGCTTGTCATCACCGTTTAGGAAAAGTATGCTGTCCTTTGTGAAATACTTGGTTATCTTGAATTTCTCTGCAAGTATGTTTTCCTGTGTTTTCAGGTTTTCTATGTGTGCTTTGCCGATATTTGTCATTACAGCCATATCGGGACGGGCTATATCACTCAGTCTGTCCATCTCGCCGAATTCGCTCATGCCCATTTCAATGACGGCAGCTTCATTATGTTCTGCTATATCGAACATTGTCATCGGCATTCCTATCTGGCTGTTGCGGTTACCCTGTGTTTTCATTACGTCAAGACCGCATGAAAGCGCTGCGGCTATCATTTCCTTTGTGCTTGTCTTTCCTACGCTGCCTGTTACTCCTATGAGTTTTACATTCATCTGTTTTCTTTGGAATGCGGCAAGCATCTGCAAGGCTTCAAGTGTGTTTTCAACCTTTATATATGGCACGTCTGCACCTTCGGGTGCATCATATTCTGTGAATGTTGCGGCTGCTCCGCTTTGGAAACAGTCCTCTATGAATTTATGTGCATCTGTTTTTGCGCCCTTTATCGGTACAAAGAGTGAACCTTTTTTTATTTCACGGCTGTCATACTGTATGTTTGTTATTTCTGTCTGCGGATCTCCGCAAAGTATTTTGCCGTTTGTTATTGCTGCTATCTGTTCTGCTGTATATGTTTTCATTTTCAGCCCTCACCGTTTATGATATTTGCGATAACTTCACGCTCGTCATAGTGTGTCTTTACGCCGTTTTTATCCTGATAGTCCTCGTGGCCTTTTCCGGCAAGCACGATTATATCTCCGTCCTGTGCGTTTTCTATGCAGTAGCGTATCGCTTCTGTTCTGTCAGGTATTACGATATACTTTCCGTCTGTCTTTTTTATGCCTGTCTTTATGTCTTCGATTATGTCGTTGACATCTTCAAATCTTGAGTTATCCTCTGTTATTACAGACAGGTCGGAAAGCTTTCCCGATATTTCGCCCATTTCGTAACGTCTGTCACGGGGACGGTTTCCTCCTGCACCGAAAAGAGTTATAAGACGGTTGGGGGAGTATTCTCTCAGGGTTTCGAGTATGTTTTCCATGCTTACGGCATTGTGTGCATAGTCTATCAGGAGTGTGAAGCTGCCCGGTACGTTTACAGGTTCTACACGGCCTTTTACCTTTACTTCGTTAAGTCCGTCAAAGATGTTCTTTTCTGTTACGTCAAAGTGCAGACATACTGCTGCTGCGGCAAGTGCGTTATATACATTGAATTTGCCGGGGATACCTGCATCTATTGTCATGTTCAGTCTGCCGCTTACATTGAAGCGTACTCCCAAATAGCCTGCTCTGGATATAAGATGTTCATTGGAGGCACGGAGTTCCGAATTTTCGGAAAAACCGAATGTTTCTATGCTGCATGAAGCATTTTCTGTCATGTATGGTGTTTTGGGATCATCTATATTGAATATGCCTGTTTTGCACTGTCTGAAAAGCATTGCTTTACATTCTGCATATTCCTCCATGTCTTTATGCTCTACACCGCCGATATGGTCGTGTGAAAAGTTCGTGAAAATACTGTAGTCAAATATAAAGCCGTCTGTTCTGTGCCATTTCAGTCCGAGTGACGATGCCTCCATTACAACGCATTTACAGCCTTCATCTATCATCTGTTTCATGGCTTTCTGTATTTCATAGGATTCGGGAGTGGTATTTGCTGTCTTTATGAGCTTATCGCCTATCATTATACCTATAGTGCCGATAACACCTGTTTTGATACCACCCTTTTCAAGTATTGAACGTATCATCATGGCTGTTGTTGTCTTGCCTTTTGTTCCTGTTATGCCTATTGTTTTTAGTGTATCGGCAGGATTACCGAAGTATTCCGCACTTATGAATGCAAGTGCTTTTCTTGTATCTTCTGTTTTTATTACAGTTGCTCCGGTTATTTCGATATCCCTGCTTACAACTATTGCCGCTGCACCTGCATCTACGGCAGCCTGTGCATATTTATGTCCGTCTGCTGACGAGCCTACAAGACACACGAACAGGCAGTTTTTGCATACTTTCCTTGAATCGTATATGACATCACTGATGTCAATATCGGTGTTTCCGCATACAACGGAATAGTCCAGCTTTGAAATAAGCTTTTCAAGCTTCATATAAATGACTCCTTTCGGTCGATAAGAGTACCTTTGCTGTCTTTGTATATGCTTAGTTTTTCATCGGTATATTTATAATATATCAATGAAAAACCAAGCTGAAAAACGGAAGATAAAATGGCGGTCAGCCATATGTACCTCCGTATTTTCTGTTGGGATAAAGTCTTTTTTTGACTTCACGAAGTATCTTTGTGTCGTTTTCATGGCTGCAAAGCTTCATCGCTTCATCAAGTGTTACCCA
>JBGVAQ010000003.1:0-6958 GCA_045224775.1 Acutalibacteraceae bacterium
ACTGTTTGTCCCCATTTGTTATCCCAATTATTCTCGGTTGTTCCACCATTCATACGGCAGAAAATAATACCTTCCCAATATCCAACAGGAACTTTTACATAATACAGGTATTTTTCACCGGCAACCTTGGTCATATCAATCCAAGCATTTGTACTATTGTTAAATGCATACAATGCAAAGCGGGCATTATCATTAAGCCAGCCAGTTTTATTTCTTAGATCAAAATAAAGATCTGTTTCTGTCGATGCTTCGCCTACTTTGGTAAAAGTTTTTACCTGTGATGCCATTGTACCGTCAGATCTCAGACCTTTTACAGCAACATATATGTTGCCAACGGCTGTATTTTCACCGATAGTTATTGTCTGCCCGTCTGTAAATGAACCGTAACCGCTGTCAGAGGTCATTTCCGATGTCATATAAATCGGATTTGTAACCCCCTGTGCATTAAGAGTTACATCAAGTGTATCGGTAAATGTGTTCTCACTTGCCGTTGCTGATACACTGTCAGATGAACTTTCTGTGGATGCTGCATATTTATCCCACACGCTGATCCATACATACTCATTGTTCTTCTTGATCTTGACTTTATTCAGTATCATTGCACTGTCAGGACAATCCATTCCGGGTGTATCTTTTGCAGGATATCTGTTTGTATTACCGCTGTTTCCATTCTCTACAAAAATAACTCTGGCATTTCCATTGTAGTTGTTTACACCTTCAAGCTTGTAAAGACCTGTTAATGAATCAGGAGTCATTGCCTGACCGGGCCAATCTGCATTTTTAGCAGTACCCATTCCGTCATAAACATAAGCATAAACTGAATTCCATTTATACTGTGAGTTGTCAAAATACAATGTTGTTGTCTGACTGCCGGATTGAACCGGTGAAGAAGTGATTTTTGTAACATTCGGATATGCATTCTTATTATAAAGAACCGCAATCCCTGCTTCTCCTATAGTTCCCTGAATACGACCGTTTTCACCTTGTGTAACAGTCCATTCATTACCTGTCACTTCATCTATGTATGTACCTGCAGCAGTCGTATTGCCGCCATTGGTAATACTGATTGTCCCATTTCCTCCGCTTGCTTTAACTACAACTGCCCCGTTCGGACGGCATACAGCCGCAGCACTTGAATCACTCTTTGTACAATAATAATCATTTCCTGTCATAACATTACGGAAATGATTGACAGCTGCAACTTCGGGACTTGTAAAATGCGTACTTCCTTTTACGCCTGCTTTTATATTTTCCTTATATCTGTAATCTGGACGAGAAAAATACAATACAGCCGCACCGCTGCGGGCTGCAGCGATAGCATACGCTTTATCAATTACATTCTGCGGCATTTCATTAGTGTAACCGTAATCTTTATTGTTTGACCATGTATCATGGCTTTCTCCCCAATACACAAGATCAGTTGCACTTATATTATCTTTATCAGCAAGATAGCCGGTTGAACTCGGAGCCTGACCGTTATTGAATGAATCTCTCAGTATTTTACCGTAGGTATCATCGGTAACTCTCATGTAGGTAACATATTCCTGCATGATCTGTTCGCCTGTTCTGGTACTGCTGCCATTAGGAAGTCCGAGAATTTCGCCATAGTGTTCCATTCCTTCAACAGAAGTTACTTCAGGCCAGAACTGACAGTTATCATCACTCGGAAGCTGGATATGCTTGGCGGTATCCCAGCGTACACCGTCAACACCAATCTCTTTCAGTTCCTGAATATAGCTCTTAACAGCATCGATAACTTCTGAATCTTCTGATTTGATATCGGGCATACCCAGATTATTATATATATCACCCTGCCGTCCGGAATAGCCTGAACTTGTTCTCCAGTATTTGCTGTCTTTAAAATCACTTGTTATGTAGGTATGATCCCCTGCCAGATGATTTGAAACAATATCGACAATAATTTTTATACCATAATTTTCCGCTTCATTACAAAGCTGCCTCAATTCTTCTTTTGTTCCAAGATCATTGGTTTCAGCATGGAAGCTAAGTGGCTGATAAAGATAATACCAGATATTTGAATCAACACCTCCACCCGGCTGTGCAGGTGATGTCTGAACAGCTGTAAAGCCTGCCTTAGCAATATTTGGAAGTTCATCAATAATATCTGTGTACTTCCAGTCAAAACAGTGAAGAATTGTACCGCCTTGAACACCATTTGCCAGAACATTACTTACCGCTGCACTGCCTGACGAACCGCCGGAAACTTCTTCGGCACGTCCGACAACGATACCCATACTGCTGAAAGACGTAACAGCAAGTATGGCAGAAAGTACAGTGCTTACCACTCTCTGACAAATCGAATGGCGTTTGAACATACGCTTTCCAATCATAAATTACTCCTCCTTTGAAATTTATCGAACATTATATAATATATAATTTTACCATTAATTCTGCACTCTTTCAAGCTTTTTTATGCAACAATAAATGTGATTTCAAGTAAGCGGCATCCGTTGTGATCTGATTTGCTGTTAATTTTTCTCTTCCGGAAACAAAATTATAAAATGATTGCAATTGAACAAAAATCGTTGTATTGTTGATGTTTTTATGTTACAATTTTTATAGTGCAGCTCATTGATTTGAACTCACATTATAACTTCTTACTTTCAGGAGGTATTACTTATGAACATTGAAAAAACCATGAACGACAACATCTGTACACTGGCTGTTACAGGAGATATTGATACCATCACTTCTCCGGTACTTGAAAAAGAAATATCCGAGAATGCTCCGCAATGCCAGAAGATGATACTTGATCTGGCAGGTGTTGAATATATTTCTTCTGCCGGTATCCGTACCGTACTGAAAGCCCGTCAGTTAATGGGCAAGGAGAATCTTGTTCTGAAAAATATGAATAAAAATCTTATGGAAATCTTTAAACTTACCGGCTTTCTCGGAAGCCTGAATATCGAGTAAAAAGCTATGAAATATTCTATTTTCTGGAAGCTGGTACTTATCATGCTCCCATTAGTA
Organism: Acutalibacteraceae bacterium; assembly: GCA_045224775.1. Lineage (GTDB taxonomy): Bacteria > Bacillota > Clostridia > Oscillospirales > Acutalibacteraceae > UBA1213. The sequence continues at coordinate 2,992 of JBGVAQ010000003.1, forward strand.
TTATTAACAGACTGTGCTATTCTTTTTGCAACTTATACGATAACATACAATCAAACGCTGGAGCATTGCAAGGATGATGTAAGACGGGCTGCTTTAATTGCAGCAAAATATTTTGAAATATACGATCCGTATGTTCTCGAGGACGCAGAACAATGCAGCAAGAGTTTTGATGAACTTTGTGAAGCCATGGATATGGCGTATATCTATACAGAAATACCATATCCTGAGCTTAACCACAAGCAGTATCTCGCCATAGGCTATGGAAAGGATGCAGCAGATTCTGCAAAAGCCACACACTATCCCGGTTATATCGCATATACAGTTATCGACGAAGAAATTATAGCACTGAAAGAAAATAAAACTGTCTTTCGCTTCTATGACAATGAATACGGCAACACCATCATATGCTTTACACCGGTCAAACAACATGTTGTTATTAATTATTCTTCCGACAATTTCGATGCCCATATGGTAAACGAAACCATAAGCATCGCCGGTGCAGAAATGTCAATCAACAATATTATCGAAACGGTACGGCAGCATTTCAGACGTATCCTTATCATTGTATTATTCACATCGGTACTGATAGTTTTTATAATCTCATTCATTTTCCAACAAAAAATCGTAAAACCCACAAGACTTATCAGCCGGAAAATGTCAGAGTTTATTCTTAACAGGGATAAAGACTTTGAACCGCTCGATATCAAAGGACACGATGAACTTGCACAAATGTCTGAATCCTTCAATAGTATGGCGCAGGAGATCGACCGGTATATCGAAGATATTTCCACACTGAACCGTGAAAAAGCCATGCAGGAAACAGAGCTTAATATTGCCCGTAATATACAGATGGGATTTCTTGAACCGGCTGATTTTCAGAATGAAAATTCTGATATTCATGCCAACATGATGCCGGCAAAGGATGTCGGCGGTGATCTGTATGACTATAAGATACTCAGTAACGGAAATATCTGCGTGATAATTGCGGATGTATCCGGAAAAGGTGTTTCGGCGGCTCTGTTTATGACAAATGCAATCACCATGCTGCGACAATATGCGGAAGCAGGTCTGTCACCTGAAAAAATCATGTTTGAATACAACAATAATCTTGCCGCCCATAATCCCAATATGATGTTTATTACTACTTTCATCGGTATTTATAATCCATCAACAGGTGAGTTTGTATATTCTAACGCAGGACACAACCCGCCGTATCTTCTTTCGGATAAACTTATCGAAATAGAAAGCTCATGCGAAGCGGCAGCAGGTATTTTTTCGGATGAACAGTACACCAAAAAAAGTCTTGTATTCAAACCCGGAGATACATTATTCCTGTATACCGACGGTGTAACAGAAGCAAAAAGTGCTGACGACAAGCTGTTCGGAGATGAACGTCTGCGCAGTGTGCTTTCGGAACATCTCCATGAATCGGGAAAAACTGTAATGGACGCTGTACTTGATGAAATAAAGGTATTTGCCGACAATACTGTCCAGAGTGATGATATAACCATTCTTACTCTGACTGTCCCAAAAGAGAAAAAATACTCTATGCATCTTGAAGCAAAAACCGAAAATTTAGCTGTTATAAATAAGTATCTCATGTCACTTGATATTTCCGATACAGCAAAGAGAAGTCTTAAACTTATGGCAGAGGAAATATTTGTAAATATATGCAGCTATGCTTACGATAACGGTAACGGTGAAGCAGATGTATGCATTATATCAGATAAAACCAAAGTTACGATCACCTTTACAGACAGTGGAAAACAGTTTGATCCGACAAAAGATCTGCTGAATATCGAAGATTATGATATGGATAACTCCATCGGCGGATTGGGACGCTTTCTGACTTTTAACATAGCTGATGAATATTCATATGAATATAAGGACGGAAAAAATATTCTTAGCATAACAAAAAATATATAAGGAGGCCACGAAAATGAGTTTATTGAACCCCACTGTTGATCAGACAGAATTGCCCGAAGTATCGGAAAAGCAGGCTCTTACAGAATATCCGCTCAATCCTTTTGAAACTGGTATGTATATTGAGCAAAAGCTGCACCCCGAATCTATGATGTATAACGTCATAGGTTTCTATGAGATAAACGGTGTTTCCGCAGAACAGGTAAAAACTGCTCTTGAAGAAATTTTCCGCAGCCATGAAGCTTTCCATTCCGTTTACCGTGAAAAGAACGGTGCTCTGCTCAGAGTACTGACAGATGAAATTCCGGACATAACCATTCAGCATATTGATGATATAAAAACTGCCCGTGAGCTTGCCAATTCTTTGGATAAACCTTATGATCTGTCGGGCGGTATTCCCGTAAAAGCCGTTATCTATACGGACGGACAAAGCTGTATTATTGCACTGCTTTATCACCACATAATGTATGACGGCGGAAGTGATTTACTGTTCAGCAGAGAACTTTTTGCAAGGCTCACAGGAAATACACCTGTAAAAGATGATTTCGATTTGAGCAGCGCTTCACAGCAGGACTGTGAACCTGCTTTCAGCAAGGGATTTGAAAAATATCAGGAAATGTATGCAGACGGTGTTCCGGTAACGGAACTGCCGCTGAAAATCGCACGTCCAAAGATACATCCCGATTCCGACACAAACCGTTTCTTTGCAATAAACGGCGATATGCTGCAAAACATCAAACAAACAGCCCGTCAGAAATCCGTCACCAAATTTGAACTGATGCTTTCAGCCTATTCCATGACAGCGGCTAAATATACAGCGTCAGAAGATATTGTTATAGGTGTACCCGTAAATACCCGTACAGAAAATACACGAAATACTATAGGTATGTTCGTAAATACCGCACCCCTGAGATTAAAACCTGTACGCACCAAAAACGCTGACGAATATATCCATGAAGTAAAAAATACTGTTTACGACTGTATCAAGAATAATACCTGTCCTTACGACCGTCTTGTAACGGCTTTTGTCAGGGAAAGGGACACTTCACGCAATCCGCTGTTTGATATCGGCATAAACTACATTCCCATGCAGACATCATTCTCCGAAAACGGTGTTTCCCTCAACAGTTCCTATCGTTTGCAGCCCTCAGGAAAGGACATAAACCTTATAATGCAGGTTACGGAAAATAACATTAACTGCTATCTGCAATATTCAAGTGAATTGTTTGATGATACCGTTATCGGCAACTTTATAGAACAGTTCCTCTGCACAACAGAAAAGCTCTGTAACGATCAGGCTGTAACAGTCCGTGACGCACTCGCTTTGCCTGATTTGCAGCAAAAGGCATTGAAGGATCTCTCGACCGCTGCCAGTGCCGACATACCCGTAAAACTTCTGCATAAGATGTTTGAAAAAGCTGCCGACAGCAATCCCGACAAAACAGCTCTTATCGCCTGTGATAAGACAATGACATTTGCGGAACTCGAAAGCGAATCCAACAGAGTCGCAAATGCCCTGATACAAAAAGGCTTTGTCAAAGGGGATAGTGCCGTTGTCATGCTGCACCGTACATCACGCTTCTTTGCCGCACTTTTCGGCGTACTTAAAGCCGGCGGCGCATTTATACCTATGGATCCGCACTATCCGGCGGAGCGCATTCACAGCGTTATTGATGACAGTGACAGCCGGTTTGTCATAACCGATGAAGTTGAATCCGAATACAGCAACAGCATTTCTATAAAAGACCTGTTATCATGCGAAACAAACACCCGTCCGGATGTTGATGTATCACCCGATGACCTTGCATATATGATATATACATCAGGCTCAACAGGAAAGCCAAAGGGCGTTATGCTTCGTCATATCGGTATATGCAACTATCTTACACCTCACCCTGTAAATATACAGGCTGCTTTCCAGCAGCAGGACAGAACATATCTTTCCGTAACGACAGTTGCATTTGATATGTCATTCAAGGAGCATTGTATTACACTCTGCAACGGCAATACCCTTATATTTGCCGGTGACGAGCAGATGAACGAT
>JBGVAQ010000004.1:0-4505 GCA_045224775.1 Acutalibacteraceae bacterium
AAGCTCTACATTTTCCTTGGCTGTAAGATTTGGCACAAGGTTATAGAACTGGAACACAAAGCCGATGTCATAACGTCTGTATGAAGCGAGATCGTGTTTTCCGAGCTTGCTTATATCCTTTCCGCCGACGATTATGCGTCCCTCGTCACAGCTGTCAATACCGCCGAGTATATTCAGGACGGTTGTTTTTCCTGCACCCGAAAGACCTACTACAACGGCAAATTCGCCCTCATCTACCGAAAAGCTTACGCCGTCAGCGGCAGTTATCGTGACTTCGCCCATTTTGTACCTTTTATATACATTATCAAATTCAACAAAGTTTTTAATCATAAATATTTATCACCACTTTTACAGTTTGTTATTTTCGAGCCATTTTTCCGCAGTATCTGCAACTTCCTTCAAAGTATTTTCGTCAAAAGGAGAGTTCAGTCCGGCTGTCTGTATAAGTTCATCGAATGTCTGTGTACCGGCTTTTCGGACAAGTTTCATATAGCGTTCCCACGCTTCATCATGGCTTTTCTGCATTATTGTCCAGAATTCGAGTGCGGCAGTCTGTGCAAGGCAGTAGTCAATATAGTAAAACGGATTTTCATAAATGTGCATCTGTCTTTGCCAGCCCTTGCCCTCACCGTAAAACAGTGAGCCGTCAAGCTTCATCCACGGCATATATACAGCTGAAAGCTCTTTCCATATTTCATGTCTTTGTTCCGGTGTCATTGACGGATTTTCATATATGATATGCTGAAAATGATCTACCATAGTTCCGTAAGGTATGAATGTAACAGCACCGAAAAGATGGTTGTATCTGAATTTCTTTGCATCATTGCCGAAAAACTCATCACTCTTTTTCCAGCCGAAAAATTCCATTGTCATAGAGTGTATCTCACACGCTTCAAGCGTCGGACTCTGATTGTCTGACGGGACAATGTTCCTTGCAATATAAAAAGCAAATGCGTGTCCGGCTTCGTGTGTTATGACTTCAACATCATCAGCCGTACCGTTGAAATTTGCGAAAATGAAAGGTACCTTATAATCGGCTATCTGTGTACAGTAGCCGCCGCCTGCCTTACCTTTTTTGCTGAGTACGTCCATGAGTTCATTTTCTGTCATTGTGTCGATAAATTCCGCACTTTCGGGTGAAAGCTCATGGTAAAGCTGTTTTCCTGTTTCAAGTATCTGTTCGGGAGTACCCTGCGGCTTTGGATTGCCGTCACGGAAACGGAGTGATGCATCTGCAAATGTAAACGGATAAGCAAGACCTGTTCTTTCCGACTGGTCACGGTACAGCTTATCCGCAACAGGCACGATATATTTTACAACAGCCTTCCGGAATTTTTCTACATCGCCGGCAGTATAGCAGTTGCGGTTCATCTGGAGATAGCCAAGCTTTACGAAATTTTCATAGCCTAACTTTTTGGCTTTTTTATCACGTAGCTTTACAAGCTTATCATATATATCATCAAGCTGTTCACCGTTCTGAGTATAGAATTCAGATTCTTTGAGCCATGCGGAACGTCTTATATCATCATCGGCAGACTGTTTATAGGGGAAAAGTTGAGAGAGAGTTCTTTTTTCGCCGTCAAAATCTATCTGAGCGGAGGCAATGAGTTTCTGGTATTCGGTTTCGAGCTTGTTTGTTTCCTGAGTTTCGGGTATTATTTCAGGTGAAAAAGCTTTGAGGAATATCTCGCTGTTCAGGAAAAGGAGTTTTCCGTATTTTTCTTCAAGCTGTGGGCGGAATTTGCTGTTTACAAGAAGTTTTGTAAAGCTTTGCTGTATATCTGTAAAAATTGGTGAGCATTCGTCTATATATTCAACTTCTTTTTCGTAATACTCATCTGTTGTGTCGATAGAACTGCGGATATATGCAAGCGTCATCATAGTGTCAGTATGAGCGGTGAGCTTATCCCATTCAAGAAAAGCTTTATCGGCATTCTCGAAAGAATCTGCTGATACAAAGTCAAGCTTTATTTTGTCAGCCTGTTTTCTTATGGCTTCAACATCCGGTCGGATATAGGGCATTTCGGAAAATTTCATATTTAATTACCTCCGGGCATTATTATACAGATTATTTTACATCAAACGGATAAAAAAATCAATTCAATTTCTTGCCGAATGATGTAATAATATGCTATACTGTATGGAGAATTTTTTTGGAGTCGGTGTTTATGGAATTCAGGAATACAAATATTGCCGTCATAGGCGGAGGAGCGGCAGGACTTGCGGCAGCTGTCGAATGTTCAAGACTTTTCGGAAAGGGCAGTACGCTTATAATAGAAAAACAGCAGCGTACAGGAAGAAAGCTTCTTGCAACGGGAAACGGCAGGTGCAATATAACAAACAGCGGCATAGATGAAAGCCGTTATCACGGTGACATGGAGATAATACATAGTGTTCTTTCGGGACATTCCTATGAAGATATGTGTGTATTCATGCGTTCTCTCGGAGTACTTCTCAGGGAAGAGAGCGAGGGGAGAGTATATCCGTACAGCAATCAGGCTTCTACGGTGCTTGATGCACTGAGGAATGAATGTTCAAGGCTTGGTGCGGATGAGCTTTGCGGATATGATATAAAGCAGATAAAAAAAGAAAAGGGCGGATTTTTGTTAATATCGGATGATATGAATATTCTTGCAAAAAACGTGATATTTGCGACAGGCTCACAGGCTTCACAGTCACTCGGTTCCGATGAAAGCGGCTATAAACTTCTTGACGGGCTGGGTATAAGACACACACCGCTTTTTCCTGCACTTTCACCCGTAAGCACAAAGGAAAAATACAAGGAGCTTAAAGGTGTCAGGGCAAAGGGGAGAGTATCTCTTTTTGCTGACGGGAATATAATACAGAGTACTGATGGCGAGATACAGTTCACGGATAACGGGATTTCGGGAATATGTGTATTTGAGCTTTCGAGAGCCGTTAATGAATTTTTTGCACTCGGAACTGTATGCGGCAGACATTATAAAAGCATAAGCATATCGGCGGATATAATGAATGATGTTTCTTTTACGGAGCTTTGCGACTACCTTTATATGTGCAGGGGAATATTTTCCGACAAGGGAGCAGAGATTCTTTTATCGGGAGCAGTCAATAAAAAGCTTGCACATACTGCGGCTGTAATATGCGGTCTTGCAGATAAAAAATGCGGTTCACTTAACGGACGTGATATAAAACGGCTTGCAGACTGTATAAAAAATATGAAGTTCACGCCTGTACAGTCTGATACTTTCAGAACGGCACAGGTTAGTGCCGGCGGTATAAATTCCGGATATGTCGATCCGCTGACGCTTTGTTCACGGAAATACAAGGGACTTTATATCTGCGGAGAGCTTCTTGATGCAGACGGTGACTGTGGCGGCTTTAATCTTCATTTTGCCGTAGGCAGTGCACTAAAGGCGGCTCATCAAATGTGGAATTTGGAAAGTGGAAAGTGGAATTAATGATATTTTGCTAATCACTAATCACTAAGTAAGGGTGGATAATATGATAAGGATAAATGAAATATCGCTGCCGCTTGATTATGATGATGAAACACTGAAAAGGCTGGCGGCAAAAAAACTTGGTATCGGTGTACAGCATATAGTATCAGCGTCGCTTTATAAGCGGAGTGTTGATGCACGTAAAAAACAGCAGATAATGTTCAAGGCGGCTGTTGATGTCGTTGTAAATAAGGATGAAAGGGCGGCTGTATCAAAATGCAGGAGTGCCGCTGTAGTGAATGAGTATAAATATGAATTGCCTGTCGGGAAAAAACTTGAAAAACGTCCGGTAGTTGTCGGCAGCGGTCCGTGCGGATTGTTTGCGGCTCTTATACTTGCATATTCGGGACAGTGCCCGATAGTTATAGAACGTGGGCGAGATGTTGACAGCAGGACAAAGGATGTTGATAAATTTCAGACTTTGGGGATACTTGATACTACATCAAATGTACAGTTCGGTGAGGGCGGAGCAGGGACATTTTCTGACGGAAAGCTGAACACCGGTACAAAGGATATAAGGATACGCAAGGTACTGACGGAATTTGCGGAAAACGGTGCGCCGAAAGAGATACTGTATCTTTCAAAACCGCATATCGGTACTGATATGCTGAAAACGACAGTTAAAAATATACGAAATAAAATAATATCGCTTGGCGGAGAGGTGATGTTTGAAACAAAGCTGACCTCACTGAAAGTTTCTGACGGCAGACTTACAGGTGCGGTATTCGAGAAAAACGGCGAGAGCTTTACGCTTGATACTGATGACCTTGTTCTTGCGATAGGACACAGTGCCCGTGATACGTTTGAGATGCTGAAAAGCGAGGGCATACACATGGAACAGAAGCCTTTTGCTATGGGTGTAAGGATAGAGCATCTTCAAAGTATGATAAACAGAAGTCAGTACGGTGATTTTTGTGACAGTCCGTATCTTTCGGCGGCAGACTACAAGCTTGCTGTACATACATCTGGCGGCAGGGGAGTATATACATTCTGTATGTGTCCGGGAGGAACTGTTGTTGCAGCGGC
>JBGVAQ010000005.1:0-2920 GCA_045224775.1 Acutalibacteraceae bacterium
TGCTTGCATCAAACGGTGCTACATTTGCAGATCCCGGCGCAGCAAGTGCTGTACCGTCAGGCTTCCTCGGCGCACTCCTTGCAGGTTTCCTTGCAGGCTTCCTTATGAAACTCTTTGAGCAGCTTTGCGAAAAGCTTCCGGCTGCACTCGAAGGCATAAAGCCCGTACTTATCTATCCGCTGGCAGGACTCGGACTTGTCGGAGTTATGATGTGTGCGGTAAACCCCGTAATGGCTGTTATAAATACAGGTCTTAACAACGGTCTTACATGGCTCAGCGACAACAATCTCGGCATACTCCTCGGCTGCATACTCGGCACTATGATGTCAATAGATATGGGCGGCCCGTTCAACAAAGCAGCGTATGTATTCGGTACAGGCATGCTCACAACGGCAGCAGGTACGGCTGATCCCGCAGTACAGCAGGTATGCTATCAGGTAATGGCATCCGTTATGATAGGCGGTATGGTTCCTCCTATAGCTATCGCACTTTCAACAACTATTTTCGGCAAATACTGGTCGGCTGATGAACGCAAGAACGGTATTGTAAACTTCATCATGGGACTTTCATTCATCACAGAGGGTGCAATACCTTATGCAGCATCATATCCGCTTAAAGTCATTCCTGCATGTGCACTGGGCGCAGCAACAGCAGGCGCACTTTCATGGGCATTCGGCTGTACACTCATGGCACCTCACGGCGGTATATTCGTAATCGCAACTATCGGACAGCCATTCTTCTATATGCTGGCACTTCTGATAGGCTCTGTTGTAGGTGCACTTATGCTCACACTTCTCAAGGGCAGAGGTGCAAATAAAAAAGAAGAATCGAAGTAATGCTTCGATGTAAATATCAAAACAAAAAATAAAATTCAAAGGAGATAGTATTATGGTATCAAAAGTATTAACAGTTCCGAACGCACAGGGTTTCCACATGAGACCGGCATCAGTATTTTCATCTGCAATGGGTAAATATCCATGCTCTGTAACTATCAAATTCAACGGCAATAACTACAATGCAAAGAGTACACTCAATCTTATAGCAGCATGTATGAAATGCGGCAGCGAGATAGAGCTTGTATGTGACGGCGACAAGGAAGAAGAAGCTCTCGCTGAGGGCGCAAAGATGATAGAGGACGGTTTTGGTGAGTGATTGAAAGTTCCGGACTGAAAAACCGGCGGAGGTGAAAACGTATGATAAAAGGTATTGGAGTATCCGGCGGCGTAGGTATAGGAAAGATCCTTCTTGTTGAGGAACATTCGCTTGAATATATGCCTACTCAGGTAACGGATACAGAAGCCGAAACAAAACGTATGCATGATGCTGTCGAAGTGTTCTGTAAAAATACAGAGGAACAGGCAGCGGCACTCAAAGTAACGGCAGGTGAAAAGGAAGCCGAAATAATGCTCGGTCATCTCAGTATCGTGAACGATCCGTTCCTTCTCGGTGAGGTGGATAAGCTTATAGCAGGCGGACAGTGTGCGGAAAGCGCATTCGAGAGTATGTGTGATATGTTCATACAGATATTCTCAGCCGCTGATGATGATGTTACAAAGCAGAGAGCGGCTGACGTAAGAGATGTAAAGACGGGAGTTCTCAGCATACTTCTGGGAGTAACTCAGGTAAAACTCAGCGAAGCACCGGCAGGCACAGTACTTTGTGCCAAGGAGCTTACACCGTCAATGATAGCCGAGATAAAGAAAGAAAACATAGTCGGCATACTGACCGAAACAGGCAGCACTACCTCACACAGTGCGATACTTGCAAGAGTGCTTGAAATACCGGCTGTAATGAGCGTATCGGATATAATGAGTACTGCAAAGAACGGTGATGAAGTAATAGTTGACGGAAGCAAGGGTGATGTAATACTTCTGCCTGACAGCGCACAGCTTGAATGTTATACCGCAAAGCGTGAAAAGCTCATACAGGAGCGCAGAGAGCTTGAAAAATACCGTGGAAAAGCAACGGCATCGGCAGACGGAACAGTATATGAGCTTGTGTGCAATATAGGAAAGCCTGATGATGCAGTCAAGGCTATGGACTTTGACGGCGAGGGTGTAGGATTGTTCAGAACGGAATTTTTGTTCATGGATAAAACATCCGTACCGTCAGAGGAAGAACAGCTTGCAGCATACAAGAAAGCGGCAATGATACTGAAGGGCAAGCCGCTTATCATAAGAACTCTTGATATAGGCGGAGATAAGGATATACCTTATCTCGGACTTGCAAAGGAAGAAAATCCTTTCATGGGATTCAGGGCTATACGCTACTGTCTTAAAAACCGTGACTTGTTCAGGACACAGCTCCGTGCAATACTCCGTGCGAGTGCATTCGGCAATATAAGCATAATGTTCCCGCTTATAACATGTGTTGATGAAGTAAGAGAGGGAAAAGCACTTGTCGAGGAGCTTAAAGCAGAGCTCAGAAGCGAAGGTCAGGAATTTGACGAAAATATCAAGGTCGGAATAATGACCGAAACAGCGGCATCGGGTATAATAGCCGATCTGCTTGCAAAAGAAGCTGACTTTTTCAGCATAGGTACAAACGACCTCACAGGCTACACAATGGCAGCCGATAGAGGAAACAGTGATGTTTCATATCTTTACTCAGCATTACAGCCGAGTGTGCTCAGAATGATAAAAGCTATAATCGAATCAGGCAGGAAAGAGGGCATACCTGTAGGAATGTGCGGTGAAGCGGCAGCAGATCCTATGATGATACCGCTGCTTATATCATTCGGTCTTACAGAATTCAGTGTATCCGCACCGAGTGTACTGCGTGTAAGAAAGTGCATATCAGGCTGGACTAAGGAAAAGGCTGACGAGGTTGCAGAAAAGGTAATGACTTTTGCGACTGAAAAAGAGGTAAGAGATTATCTTAAAACCGTTGTCTGAAAATGATGTGACATAATTCAAACAGA
>JBGVAQ010000006.1:0-3180 GCA_045224775.1 Acutalibacteraceae bacterium
CAAAAAGGAAGCAGGAAATCAGACCTTTTACAAAAATTGATGATTCGTTTAAGAAGATCGTTATCACAAGAGATATTGTTCCTGCTCAATATGATGAAGATGGTATTCTGACAATAAATGTTTATGATTTTCTTCTGAATGTGGATTCTCTGGAGTATTGAGATATAGTGCGCCAATAAAAAAGGGAACAGTTCCTTTTTATGAGAGGAATTGTTCCCTATTTGCTATCGAAAAAGATGAACCGGTTCATCTTTTGGCAAGCAATAGATCAGCTTCAACACAAAAGGCTATGAAGCTTATTGTAATTGACATATTTGCATGATTGTAATATAATCATGACAGCAATCGGATAATTAGTTAATTATCCATAAAATCCAGTTTAGCAACAGGAAAGGAACATCTGTTATGAGAAAGCATTCTATTGTCAGCACTTTTTTATGTTTAGGCATTGCAGCATCTGCTGTTTTTTCCGGCTGTAATAACGGCACGAAAGGAACATCATCAGAAGCAAACACACAGAGCACTGCGAGCTCCACTGTAGCAGAAAGCTCTGCGGATCAGTCAGAAGCTGAGAGCAAAGCAAGTGCCGTGAGTGAAACATCTGCTGACGAACAGCCCGCAAGTGACAGCATTGACTATATGGCACTCGTAAACAAAACACACGCACTGCCGGATGATTGGGAAGAAAAGCTCCAGACTGTCCATATGACAAACTCGGTCGGAGATGATGTTGAGGTTGAGAAAAAAGCATATGAAGCATACCTCAAGTTAAAGGCGGATTTAGAGAAGGATGGTATATTCGTTGATCTTGACTCTGCCCGAAGAAGCGTTGCCGAGCAGCAGAGAATCATGGATGACTTTACCGAAAAGTATGGTAAGGACTATGCTCTGAAAACCGTTGCAACCCCCAGATATTCCGAACACCACACCGGTCTGGCGCTTGATCTTTATTTGATTATTGACGGTAAGGATATTGTAGAAAATGAGGATATGATCCAGTATCCGGAAATCTGGTCAAAAATTCACGCAAAGCTCGCAGATTACGGCTTTATTCTCCGTTACCTCGAAGGCAGCGAACACATCACAGGCTATGGATATGAACCGTGGCACATACGCTATCTTGATAACGCAGACACAGCAAAGGAGATCACCTCAAAGGGTATTACCTTTGAGGAATATCTCGGCACCGCAAGCGGAGCGGAAGTAACGATCGACTACGGCAACTCAGAGATATATACGGAGGACGAGCTGAAGGACGCTGTTATTCAAATTAAGTGCAAATTTGCATTCTGGGACGGATGCGAGCTGAAAAGCATTCGCTACGCTGGAGACGATTCAGCAAGTAACGAAAACCTGGAAAGAATGAACGAGGTCGCTCCTGATGGAAATTACACACAAGCAGCAGAGTTCCTGATGGATTTCCATTCTTCCGAAAACGCAGGCGGCACGACTTTTGAACCCGACAAAGAGTACACCGACTATCAGTGGTGGCTTGCCCGCACCGCTGACGGAGGATGGGATATCGTGACCTTTGGGTATGGCGGCTGAGTTTAACGGTTTCTGAAGACAGGTACAAATAAGCCGATCGGCATTTCCGGACAGTAATATTCTTTTTGAAAATGATGACATGGATCATCGTTTTGCAAATCTCAAATCAACTTGAATACAAAAGGCTATGAAGACAAAAGGCTATGAAGACAAGCTGCGAACGCTTTGATCTTCATAGCCTTGTTTTAGTTTGATTTACGCTGCCGGAGCGAGAGATGCTTCTGTCTGAGAAGAAGTGTACGGCGTGAGCTTGAAGTCGCCGTAGATCGTTGCAAATTCATTCTTCATGGAAACTGTCTCAATACCCATCTTGTCGCAGTCAGCCTTGAAGGATGTTGCCGTATCGAGGTCGCCGTGATCTCTATCAAGATCGTCACACAGCAGCATATAAGCCTTGCCGCCGTGCTGCATGACATACTGTCCCATAGCAAGGTCACCCGAACTGTTGCCGAAAGCCAGAATCGGAGAAAAGCCCAGATCATTGATGATACTGACAACCTTGTTGAGCTTCAGGTTCTTGAATGAGACGGTGCCGTCAAAGATGATCTTCTCGTCTGCCGCAGGTGTGTAATCACGAGCCTTGACATCTTCCGGTCTGTCTTCTGAGGTGATGCCGAACTCGGTGCCAAGTACCTGATAGGACGGGATATACTGTCCAAGCGTATCCATAGACAGCTCACGGAGCATATTGACCTCCGCACCGCTGTTGATATACACCCTGAAACCGTTTTCGGTAAGATACTTGATAAGTGAGACCATGGGCTTGTAGTAGCCGTCGGCATAAGTCATGTTCTCAAAGCCATTGACAGGTTCAGACATGAACTTTCGTACATACGCACGGTACTCTTCAACAGTCATGCCCTTGAAAGCGTCTGCAATAATGTCACCTGATGAACGGGGAGCCTTCGGCTTTTCACCGCCACTCACAAGATACTCTTCCAGTGCTTTGCAATATGCAGCGTCTTCGGCGTTGCCATCGTAGGTGTTATCGTGAACCAGACGGTGAATCATCAGGCACTGATCGACGTATGTCGGGAAAAGCTCGCCATACAGGGTGCCGTCAGAATCAAAGACAGCGATTCTCTTTTCGACAGGAACGAACTTGTCGGACTTTTCATCCGTTACTTCCTCCACGAAAGCCATGATCGACTTCATAGCAGGGGAATCTTCATTCCAGTTTTCAATCGAAGTAGCTTTTTCGGGCTGTGAAGCCTGCTGGTCGCTGCTTTCGGTTTCCTTACTCTCAGACGCTGTTGAAGCAACAGATGCCTCGCTTGCTGTACTGTTTTGTCCGCTTGTTGTGCTGCACGCAGCCGCAGAAAGCATCAGGGCAGCCGCCATAATGATCGCTGTTAGTCTTTTTTTCATGTTGTTTTCCTCCTCTGATAAATATCTCAATTTAATTATTCGTTTTTTCGGACATATCAAAACATCCTGCAAATCTTACGCCACTGTGAGCAGTTATTTTTTCGATCATATCATTGCTGATATTTTCGGCTTCCGTTTCGAGCAAGTAATTGTATGACCCGAGCTTTGTACCATCTGGACGATCATGGAGCGTAACCGTTTCAAAGCCTGCGTTATGAGCATCAACGATAATATCATCGATCTCACTTGCTTCGCAGTTTGCGA
>JBGVAQ010000007.1:0-4128 GCA_045224775.1 Acutalibacteraceae bacterium
ATAATCAATATTTTTTCTACTTTGCTCCAATTTACAAAATAATGATTATGATATTATTTAGCTGAATTGAAAACAATCATAAATAAACAAAACTGACACCGATGTAATACCGATGTCAGTTTTATTGCTTAAAATTTAATATTCTGCTTTTTGGGGCTTTTTTGTGCTGTCCGTCTTGGGCAGTTCATTGTGTGTCATAGGAGTTTCACTTTTCTTTATCATGCCAGATAATAAGGATGCCCTGCATTATTTTGTCACTTTCAGTTTAAAGATCTTGGTGGAAATCTTACCTAAGCTGTCTTTGACCTTGACCATAATGTCATAATCTACTGCCTTTGTCGGAGTAATGTTAACGTTGCGTAACTTACTGAAATCTTGAATTGTCGACCATTTTTTGGAATTGGTCTTCTTAGAGTAGAACGCATACTGATAGTCACCTGTACCGCCTTTTGCTGCTCCACTCACCTTAACTTTGTCGCCGAGCTTGATGTTATCAACACGCATGGTTGAAACGTTCTTCAGAATCTCAGGTACTTTATCGTCCTCCATACCTTTTGTCACTACATCGTCCAGCACTTCTTCCATGATGGAAGCGATTTCCTTATGACCTTTTGCTGTCGGATGAGGATCGAGATTGTTCTCATTGCTTATGTTGTAAACATCAACGAATGTCAGGTCTTTTTCTTCTGCCAGAGCGGTAAGCTTTTCGTTAAGCAGCTTCATCTGGGGATCAACGTTCTTACCGGCGATCATATACTGAATCGGATAAGAAATTTCCTCCTTCACGATTGTCAGCAGCTTCACAACTTTTTTCTTGATAACAGAAGAAAACATCTTTGAATAATTACGGATAACCTGCATGGTTTTTGACAGACGGCTGAGTTCTGTAAGGTGTTCGGTACTGTCTTCGGCTTTCGTTTCCAGATCGGCATCTTTTACCAGCTCAACATCCGGTGTATCCAGAGAACAACCACAGACTTCTTCGGCTGCTCTTGTGAAGATTTTCGTGATAACGGTA
Organism: Acutalibacteraceae bacterium; assembly: GCA_045224775.1. Lineage (GTDB taxonomy): Bacteria > Bacillota > Clostridia > Oscillospirales > Acutalibacteraceae > UBA1213. The sequence continues at coordinate 1,019 of JBGVAQ010000007.1, forward strand.
CAGAGATTATATGTAGTATCCTCGCAGATCAGCGAATTGCCGTAGGGGTTATACATACCGATCAAGGCTATGTCAGCTCCGCTGTTGACTTCTTTGACGGCATCAACAACGTCGCTGACGTTCTGTGCCGCATTCTCAACATACTGTTCAGAATTCTTTAAAACATCTGCAAAATACTTAGCTACCTCGGAAAGATCACGGTAGCTGAGAGAATCCTTGTTCTCCTTGAGGACCATGAGTCCGCCGCCGATAGCGGTCTTTGAATCGCAGCCGAAAAGCACCAGAGCCATTGAAGTGCTTATCGCACGGAAAATTGCATTCTTGCTTGTGATCATCGGATAGAGAAGACCCATAACGATGTCGTTGCCACCCAGCTGAATGCTTACAAGATCAGCCTGCGGCAGATACTGGTTGTACAGGTTATGATAGTTGGTAAGCACCTCGCCGGTTCCTTCGCCGACAAAGGTGTTAAGAATAAACTCTGCTACCGTACCTTTATAGCCTTCAGTGCGAATGGTGGCAGCAACGTCTTCTGCTCGGTAGGCGGTGGAAGACAGGTTGGTAGTTGTTGACTTTATACCTTTCTCGCCGGCAAGTTCTTTCAGATGCTCGCCGAATACAGCAGCATATGCTTCCTTGACAGGATTATCGATGAGATCCTGTGACAAGATCAGTGCGGGATCAAGTGCTCTGTTTGGATCGTCAGTCTTCAGACCGTAACCGGCGGCAATGCTGTCGCCAAGTGCGACATAGTTGTAGCTGTTGTCCGGTGCGCTTGTTTTGGCAGAAACCGCCATAACGGACGAACTGCCGATTAATGCAGCTGTCAAAAACACCGACAGGATTTTTTTGATTTTCATGTGTATTTCCTCCCTATAATATAATTTATTATATGCTTCAGAGAACGCCTCCGCCAACGGTATCCGGCAGATCGGTTGGGACGTTCCCATTATGCCCTTAGTATTTGTAACGGATGATAGCAACCTTTTTTCTGGTGGTTGTTCCGTCTTCCGAGTAATTCACCAAATAGTGATGGTTCGCATCACAGGGCGATACATAGCCCTTATAGTCATGTGCCAGAAGCACGAAGTCACGCTTGTTGGTAATCTCGCCCATCTCAAATTCCTGATAGAACTTGATGGCATCAAGTTTATATTTTTTGCAGAAGTAATCCACAAGCTCGTTTTGGGGTGTTGTGCAGTCCGGATCAAGGATAATCTGACCGACTACATCATAGCCGCCGCACTCATTCTTAAAAGCACTGATTTCCCATTCCAGAATCGGATCGCTTTCATCCAACGAGTACTCAATCTGGAATAAGTAAACACGCTTACCGTTCTCGTCAATGTAGGAATCGGACTCTCTGCCGAGGATATTATAGGAACCATCGGCATGACGAACAGCAATGTCACCTGTCACGCCCCACTTGATACCGTCTTCATCCACATACCATCTGGCCGCTGTTGCTTCAGGATTGTTGAGATAACGGTCAGCAGCCGCAGGACTGGTTACATGAAGGTTGCCGAGCACTTCGTTTTCGGTGATGAGGTTGCCTTTGTCATCCACCAGCTTTACACGGATGTGCGGCTCCAAGGGCTTGCCGGTTTCGTTAGTCTTTGTTTCCTCGTCCATGAAGTATGTCAGAAGGGTAGCGCCGCCCTCTTCACTGGCACCGCCGCCGAGGGAGTAACGAACATTACAACCATTGGCACGCAGCCATTTATCAACCTTTTTGACGGCACTTGTGGTAATCGGTTCACCACCGGAAGCCGGTCTTGTCAGATGTTTGAGGGCATCGGGACCGAGTACCCCCTGTTTGACGGCTCTCATATAGAAGCTGGCCGTAGCGACTACACAGTTACACTTGGAAGCGGCAAGGTCACGGGCGAAAGTATTGTTATTATAGATTGGCTGCGGAACAAGGATACCGCCTCTTGCCAGCGGCATAATCGTACAAACACGCTCACCGGTCATGTGAGTCAGAGGGATGGTCTGGAAGTTACGTTCTCCCACATAGTTCTTAGTATCCAGACCGGCATGAAGCTCCACATAAGCGTTCAATGAATACTCCTTGTAAACTACACATTTCGGATTTCCGGTAGTACCGCTGGTGTAGTAGTAGCTTATATCACGGTCAAGATTGGTCGGACCATACGGCAGAGGAAGATCACTCTTTTCACCTGCTTTTTTCAGATCATCCAGCTTCAGGAACTCCACACCTTTGATTTTATCCAGATTCATCAGACAATTCATAATCTGTTCGATATTGAAAACCTCCTGCATCTTTTTAGGCATTTCGGAGGTATCCATAAACAGACCTTTACGCTTTTCGGGAAGATAGTCATCAAGACTCATCACGATGACTTTCTCCACACCGCTGTTATCGAGGTGATCGACAAAGTACGGCAGAAATGCATCCAGTGTAATGATGATTTTAGAATTTTTTTCCTTTGTGTAAGTAAGGAAATCGTGCTTCAGGTACAGGAAGTTAACATTGTTGCTTATAGCGTTGAGGAAGTTTACGGCAAACAGCAGCATGGTATTTTCAATGCTGACGGGAAGACAAATGGTCACCACATCACCGTCTTTGACACCGGCCATTTTCAGTCCTCTTGCATAAGCATCACGAAGAGCGGGCATTTCACCATATGTGATTGTTGTTCCAAAATAATGGAAAGCATCTCCATCAAGGTTATCCTGATTGAAGGTCATGATGTTATCAAAGATATTCATGTTGTAGATAGGCAGTCCGTTGATCACACGATCCACTTTTGCCCATTCGGGGAACTTTCTCTTGATGTTGCAGGTATTAAAATGATCTTCATATTTCATAAATTTCTTTCCTTTCATTTGTTCGATAGTGGGTTCAACTGCTGACAACACAGATCATTTACACTATGTCCCCTGCTGCCATACAGTACCATACTTTTTTTGACGAATGGGTTGAGTGGTCTGCGGCGTAAAGTCAGGCATCATCCTTTTTTCTTCATCAAAAGGAAGAGAACTCTGCCGTCATCCAATCAATCAGTAAAAACCACTGTTGCAAGCGATTTTATTCTTTATTTTTTATCCTCCTTTGCACAGTAATAAAAGTGTAATCTTCTTAGGGA
>JBGVAQ010000008.1:0-2236 GCA_045224775.1 Acutalibacteraceae bacterium
ACTTAACTAACTTTCTCACTGGAATCACCATCTTTTGCAGTAAAATTCGTAACAAAAGCTCCACAAGTTTCGGCTGCTCATTGAAAAATACATTCATATATGTATCGTCCATGAGTTTGAATGTCGGAATTTTAGCTAATAATTCAGCTCTTTTCTGATTGGCTGTTTTTATTTTCATGGACATCGATATTCTTCTCCTCATAATATCTTGTAAAATCTCGCAAATACTCACGAAATCTCAGTTTTTCAAATATACAAGCGAGAGATAAGAGTTATGTTACGGATAATTCAACGCATAGAATGTGGAATATAGCGGATTCAGGGTATAAGAAACAAGGCGTCATCTGAAAATATTTTTCAAAGGCCTTGATGCAAACCCATTCCGTTACGGCAGCGAACCTCCTATGTCCAACGGGATCATCCGTACTGTGGAGTCCCAACTTCCTTCGTCCTGCCTATCCATAACCGGGCGTCAGCGCAGCTCCTTCGCGAGGTCCTGCCCCATGGAATCCATTTCTGCTGACTGCTGGCTCTTTCTTTACTTGTATTAACTAAGCTTCCGTTACAGCACCATTTGGTGGACGCTTCCTGTAAGTTCTGCTTTATTAGGACTTACACCTGCTTATGCCACTTTGGACATTCCTTCAGGACGCCTGATATCGTTCAATAATTTCTCCGGATCATAGTCTGCACCATTTTTCAGAATTGTATAAAACACTCGTATCAGCTTGTTGGACAGTGCCATCAATGACTGTATTTTTTTCAGAGGATTTTGTTCTCTGCTTGTGTAATATCGGTGTAGTTCCTTGAATTCCGGATTTGTTGCTGCCAATGATAATGCGGCTTCAAACAGCAGATATCGAAGTCTCTTCCGACCTCGTTTACTTATCCTTGACTTGCCTTTGTGCTTGCCTGAACTGTTTTCTACTATTGCCTGTCCTGCAAGCTTCTGTAACTGTTTTGCATTTGTGAAACGGCTGATATCTCCGACTTCTGCGATAAATCCTGAGACGGTCTTCATACCTATGCCTTTGATATTCATCAATTTTTCGGCATATGGAATTTTACTGACCAGTTTTTCTATCAGTTCCATTATCAGTCCAAGTCTTACTTTCAGCTTTTCATAGTCGTCAAGCAGCATTGATATTTCTATTCTTGCTGTTCCAAGTCCTTCTGTATAGCCTATGCTTCGCTGTGCAGCTTCTACCAGGGTCTGTGCCCTCTTTTTTCCGACTGCTTTCAGTTTTGCTTCACGCCATATCTGATTTATCTTTTCTGCACCAAGACTTATGATATCACATGGCAGTGCTGCCTGCTTTATTATCATCATGCTGCTTATCGCATCAAAACTTCCGTATACCTCGTTGTATTCAGGAAAATATACCGAAAACCATTTCTGTATGCGATTTTTGTTGCGTGTGAGTTCTGCTTCAACTTGAAACCGCATATTTGATGCATTTCTCAGGTCTGCATATACACCTTCCGGCATATACGGATATGTATATCTGCCTTCTATGACAAGCTTTGCAATAGTTTTAGGATCTTTCCTGTCATTCTTGCTTGGCAGATGATCATCAAGCTCCTTGCTGCGTTTTACATGAAGCGGATTAACGAGTACAGGTCTCATTCCATTATCCTGAAGAAACTTAGCTAAATCGAACCAATAATGTCCCGTAGGCTCCATGCCCGGTATAACGGTTTCTTTTCCACTTTTCTCCAGCATCTGTGAAGTCCATTCAAGAAAGCCTGCGAATCCTTCAGCGTCATTTGTAAATACAAAAGCTTTCTTGGAGCACTCAATCCCTCTCCAGTCAAACGTTCTTGCATAGTGCTTTTTACTGCCTACATCTATTCCGACTATTAAATTTCCTTCTCCTACTTGCAAAATCTTTTCATTTTGTGTATAATTCATATTAGAACACCTTTCTGTAGTTTGTTTTACTAACTTTCGCTTCGTCAGTATTTACATTCTACTCTGAGGTGTTCTTTTTTGCAACCTCCGATTTTTATTCTTTTACAGGAAGCTCCTTATATGATATCTATCTTCACTTTTATTATACCATATATTGAAAAAAAATCAATATCCAGTAATAAAATTTCTTTTGTAAAAGGAGAAGCCGAAGGCGGCAAACCTTCGGCTATATGAATGGAGAATAGGAGTCAGGAAAAGAACATTGTCGGCAGAGCAGAGAACTCCAATTAATATTCCATCCAAATTCCCTGCGACGCTGCCATT
>JBGVAQ010000009.1:0-4346 GCA_045224775.1 Acutalibacteraceae bacterium
TGAAAACAGCGATGTTGATCTTATTATAGAATTTAACAGACCCGTTACCCTTATCACGATTGCAAAAGTCACTCAATACCTTGAAGAATTGATGCATACGAGCGTAGATGTGATTCACGGACCTGTCAGAAGCACCGATCTGTTCAGCATTGATAAGGAGATAGAAATATATGCAGCATAGAGATAAAATAATTCTTCAAAAAATCCTATCTGAGATAGACATAGCTTTTGATATGCTCGGAGAAGCAGATCAGAATGAGTTTTTGAAGGACGAAAAACTGAAAAGAGCTGTAGGTATGACCGTTATCAATATCGGTGAGCTTGTAAAGAATGTTTCCGATGAATTGCGTTCGGAGCATCGTGAAGTGCCGTGGAAAGCTATTGCAGGAATGCGGGATATTGCCGCCCATAAGTATCAGACGCTTCGCATGGAGGATGTCTATAATACCGTTACAATGGATTTTCCGGATTTGAAGGAAATGCTCATTGCTATTGTCGGGGTGAATTAGTTAAACGAAAGGAAAGCACTTTTATGGGAATTGATGTTTTACACACAGCGATGAAAGCTGCTGCAAAAAAACGAAAAATAAAGCTATCCGCTGAGGATGATCTTTACAAAAGAATTGATCCATACTTTTATGATACATTTTATTCTTGTGATTATGATGAATGTAAAAAATCGGGTATTGCAGCAGTAAACTTAACTATTGAGGTGAAATATTGCAGGTTTGATGAGTTGCGGTGGCATATCATTTCACCTGATAGTGATTTAAAATTTACGGATAAAATCAGAGCAAACAGTCTTGCAAAATGCAAGGCGAATTTTCCTTGTGTTACAGTTGAATTTATGTGTGACGAAACAGAACAAGGAGTAGACCAATTATGTGAAGATATTTTGAATTGTCTGCAAAAATATTATAATGATTTTTTGATCTTGTGCAAAAGCAGTACGGCAGATTAGAAGATTATTATATTGCAAACAAAGAATCTTTTCCATTACTTGCAGGTTTGGTATATATTGAGGAAGAGATGTATGCAGAAGCTGAGAAATGTTTTCTTCTTCCTAATATGATCGGACATAATGACTTCACTTGTGTTGAACCTCAAAACGAAGAACAGAGAAGACGTGTCGCTGCATCATGTAAAGATTTCAGATACAGAAGTGATTATGAAAAATTACTGGATTATACGATTGCTATGCAGAATAATCTTGAATGGACATCAGAAAGGGCAGAATTTGGATTATTGCCAGATGAAAGAATAATTAAATGATACACTTTTTGGACTGCTTCGGCAGTCCTTTTTACAACTATTTTACATCGTCCGTATTTATAAAACTCCGCTCAGGGTGTATAATTAAAGCTAAATAAACACCCACAGAAGTAAACCGGACAAGCAAAAAGCTGATCTCCGATATAAATGCTTTTTTACCTGCGTGGAGCACCCTATATTTCCCGAATAATGCTCAGGATGCTGTTATTGATGACTATGATGCGTTTAAAGAAGATCAGAGAAATATACTTATGGCGCAGGCAAAAACGCTGAGTTCGGATTATCCCGATAACAAAATAGCTGACTGGTTTGAAAAGCTGTTTATGAATCTTTATGATGAAAAACAACAGTTTTCCGTAAGCTGTTTTGAGGAAAAAAATGAAAAATGTCTTATATCAATATCGTTACAGCTATATTTCAAAATGATGGCGAAATAACAGTTTCATTTCCCTTCCATTTATCAGGGAATGACGGTAAATCTTCCGAGCAGGAGTATCACATCTATTCAAGCGGAGATGAAATAATGATCGTATTTGAAACAGGAGCGAAATATCAAACTATTCTTTATTATGATGTAGGGGAGGGCTGTTTTACGGGGTTCAGTGCATAAAAATTAACATTATAATCCGCCTGACTTCTGCATTAGAGGTCGGGCGGATTTATTAAGAGGATCTATACAATTATCTTGCCGTCAGAGATTTCGATCTGCCGTTTGCATTCCAACATAATAAGTACATTCCATGTTGGGACGCAGTCCCTGCACCCGTCATAAAAAAGTTTAGTATTCTCCGCAATCAATCCATCAATTTTTGCTATTATTTTGGATTGCTAAATATGGAGATGCTCTGGGTGTTGTAGTAACCACCGAAATCGCATTGTTCAAACAGTATGAAATATTTTGAGCGAAAAGCAGCTTCCTTCATTGACCTTACTTTTCACACTGATATATCCGTTATTTTTCTCGATGATCGTCTTTGCAAGTGACAGACCGATACCGATGCTGTTTTCGTCAGAGCTGCTGCCTTTGTAAAACCGTTCGAAAATATGCGGCAGTTCATTCTTCGGTATGCCGTTGCCAGTGTCCCTAACCGTTATTTCGGTAAACAATTTATTCTGTGATGCAGACATAGTAACATAGCCGCCTGACGGTGTATGCTCAATGCAGTTTTTCAGGATGTTGGTAATAGCCTCCGACATCCATTTTTTATCGCATTTCAGACTGATATTTCCACAGTCCTGCACCTTGACTGTTACCTCTCCAAGCTCTGCAAGGATTTCTGTCCGTTCTCGGCACATTCCAAGAAGCTCTCCGACAGAAACATCCTCCTGTTTCATTGTTATCGAATCCGCATCCAGCCGTGACAGCGTAAGCAGGGACTGTACAAGGGAAATGATATAATTGGAGGAGTGCTTAACATCTGTCAGAAGTTTCCGTTTAATGTCATTCGACATATCCCTGTCATTTGAAATGCGGTCGAGCATGACTGATATTGAAGTCAACGGAGTTTTGATCTGGTGGGATATATCTGAAATGCTGTTTTTTAAGTTTATCTTGTCCTGACGGGAACGCTCACTTTGCTCACGCAGCCGCACAGTAGTCCTGTATATTTCGTTTTTCAGCCGGGAAAAACTGTCCTCTCCGTTTGAGGATATATCCATATCATATTTACCGGTGTTCAGGCGTGACAGATAATCCGTCAGCTCAGCAGTCAGCTTTTTCTGTCTGCGGTCATAGAACAGAAGAATAACGAATACGATACCACCTGTCAGCAGACAAAGTACCGCTCCGCTGATAATAAGTTCCGCAGTATTTTCTTCATTCGGCAGGGCGAGCCAGTCGCTTTTAGTTATGCTGTAGCTTCGCAGCATTCTTTCCGTTTCGGCTGTATCCGTTGGAGATGAGATGGAATCAATTATCTCCTTGTCGGACAGATCGGGATATTTTTCACGCACAGCTGCCACAAGTCCGAGCTGAGAGCGGAAGCTTTCCTCTCTGATTTTTGCAAGACTGACAGAACAGACAACCCCACAGATAACCGTCATGATTACTATAACAAGCAAAGCCCCGAGCAGATATTTTTTTGTACCCTTCATAAGTCCTCCATCTTGTAGCCGATACCCTTGACTGTCCTGATCGTATCCTGACCGAGTTTATTCCTCAGCTTGCTGATATAGACTGTCAGGGTATTGTCGTTGACATATTTCCCGGCAAGATCCCATATCCTGTCGAGGATAGCATCCCTTGTGACAATGCTGCCCTTGTTCTGCATAAGCATAAGGAGCAGTTTGTATTCAAGTGCGGTAAGCTCTATCTGTTTGCCTTTTTTGGTGACAATATGTGTATCGGGATTCATCTCAATATTTCCTGCATGAAACAGGTTGTCCTTGCTTCTTCCGAACCGACTTATACGAGCCATAAGCTCACGGGTGGAAAAAGGCTTAGTGATATAATCATCACCGCCAAGCTGAAACCCCTTTACAATGCTGTCTTCATCGTCCTTTGCCGTAAGAAATATAGCAGGAGCAGAGGTGTACTTTTTCAGCTCTGTGAACAGCTCAAAGCCGTTACCGTCCGGGAGAGTAATATCTATTATCATCAGGTCAAACTGCTCTGCCGCTTTTGAATATGCATCAGCACAGGTGCGGCAGGGGATAGTTTTATATCCCTCTGCCGCAAATGCAAGCGTAAGTGCCTCTGTTATTTTTCTGTCGTCTTCAATAAGTAAAATGTTCATATTACCTCTAAATATTTTCGTTTCTGATAGTCTCGATAATATTCTGCTTTCTGATCTTTGAAACGGAGTAGTACATCATAATGCCTACAATCAGCATGACCGCAGCGGCACAGATAATCGTTTCTGTTATCGGAAAAACATAGCAGCTATTGCCGTTTGCTTTGGCATTCGTCATTATATCCATCAGGAAACAGACTATCCAGCCGAAAAATAGTCCCAGCGGTATACCAAAGAATAGTGCCTTTCCTGAGCAGAATATGCTTTCCAGTATTATCATTCTGTCAAATTCACGGTTTGTCATTCCTATTGAACGCAGCATAGCCATTTCTCTTTGACGCA
>JBGVAQ010000010.1:0-7343 GCA_045224775.1 Acutalibacteraceae bacterium
TACTTCGGGTGCTTGTCGAATACAACATTCCATCCGGTCTGAACTGCGGATTTTGTTTCAACATTTGTCCAATCTGCATCAGTAGCAAGCTTTCTCTGGAGTGTGAACTTGAGAGAATCCGGACGAACATTGTCACGGTTGAATTCGTCGTCCCATTCCTTCTGTGCTGTGAAGCTTACTACCGGCAGAGTATTCTTGATGTTGAACTGGAGGTTTCCGGCATCATCAGTCTTTAACTTACAGGTGCCGATATAACCATAACGGTTAGCACCTTGGGTAAATCTTGCTGCAACTGTAAATGTAAAGTTGCTGTCACCGTCCTTGTCGGCAGTAACAAGAATATTCTTCTTGCCGTTTTCGCCTGTGCGCTCGCTTGTGGTGACATTTTCAGCACCTGACACATTATCAATAATGTAGATACCGTCAGCGTCAAGCCCCTTGACAAGAACATAATACTTTTGGGTTTCGCCTACTGTTACAGCTGCTGTTTGCGGAATAGTAAATACTGAACTGCTTGCAGTGTACTCCGTTCCCGTTGTGGTTGCTGCGGAAACAAGTGCCTCTGCTTTCAAAGTAGTTGGAACCTTACCGCCAACTTCCGTTTCTTCATCCTTATAAATGTTATGAAGCTGGGGTTCGGATGCAGTTTCGACTGTTGCTTCCTCGGTAATGTTGTAGGTGATGAGGTTTCCGCTGCCGTCATACTTCGGCAGATTGGTAAACTCTACACCGTTGCCGTCTGAAAGCGTATAGCCGACTGCTGTCATTCCTGTCGTAACATTACTGTAAACAACACCGTCAGTTGATCGCTGAACCTTGAAGGTAAATGCCGCAGGATTCTCACCTGTAACCGTCTTTACAACAAGAAGGTTGATCTTGCCGGTTCCGCCTGCAAGCTTATACACAACAGCGTTTGCATCATTAACTTTGTAAGAATAGTCGATATCATCAGCCTCTGAACTTGCATTTTTGCCCTTATCGACCTTATCAAGTCCTTTTATAAGAACTGCATACTTGCCGTCAACAATATTTGTTGCAGCTATCGTGACAGTACCATCAGAACCGATATTATAACTTGTGCTGTTTTCTGCACCTGCACCGGCAATAACACGTACCCAATCTGTAGAAGAAGTCGGAAGTGTAAAGTTGCTGCTGCTAAGAGTGATTTTGATGTTATGATGGAGAAGTCCTTCGCTGTAGCCGTTGTCGTCCCACTTCTTTGCGACTTTTACCGAAACTGTGTCCAGTTTATTTGTTACTTTGAGTTCATTGTCGCTCAATGTAGTAACAGCATTTTTAAGGACATTGTTTTCGGTTTTACCGTAAGTTGTGGTGTAGCCTTTTACTGTTTCCTCATCAGTCTTGAAATAGTACGGGCTGTTGTTCTCGGCATATGCAAGAAGTTCCGTAAACGTAACATTCTGGGTGTTCTTGGTTTCATCTTTGGTAATACTTACAGTCAGGTCTTTGGTCTGGTCGTCTGCTTTCTTTATCAGTTCCCAGTCACCTGCTGAACGTGAAGCATTTGCAGTTGTTGTGCGTGAGAGTGTAAAGGTAATATCATCGGGACGGATACCAAACTTATTGCTCTGATCGTCCCATTCCTTTGTAACTTTGACATCTGTAAGCGGAAGAATATTAGTAATGTGATATTCTGTTGCAATATTGTTAGTAGTATTGCCTACTGTGTCTGATACTGCAACATAAACTGCACTTCCTGCATAGTTGTACTTTCTTGTGTCCTCTGTAAATGCAGGCAGAGAAGTAAGAACCGCTGTTTCTCCCGACTTCTTGGCAAGCGTCATAGCTGCATCCGTAACATCCGAACAGTTGGTATAGGTATAAACGCCATTATTTCCTGTCGGAACTGTTGTTGTTCTTTGCAGCTTGATAAGTATCGGCTTTTTGGTGCTTGTGATCTTGACGGTAATGTTCTTTTTGCCGTCAACCGCAGTTGATGATGTCATATAGTTAGCAGCATTTGTATCAGTCTGATGAGCATTGACTATCTCCGAACCGTCAACAGCGTTTACTATGCGGTAGTAATATGGTTTTGGGTTAGTATCTGCACCATCATTGACAGCAAGACCTTTCAGTGTGAAGGTTGCCGTATAGGTGGAGCCTGATGTAACAATGCTTTCATCCGGCATAGTAAACACGCCGGTATTATTGCCGCCGCTGCCGTTTACCTTTTCGCTTACATCGTAGACGATTACATTGCCGTCCTTATCATATTTCGGAAGGTTCTCGAATGTGATGTATTTAGCCGTGTTGTCATTTCCTTGCTGAAGTTCAACAGTCTTTGTTTCCTTGTACTTTCCGTCGGCATTACGGGTACTGTTTGCAGCAGTATTGTCTGCGCCTGTGTTGGCAACGTCACTGCTGAGGGTTACATCGACCTGATAACGTGTGCTGTACTTATTGTTTTCGTCCTCCCAATGCTTGTACACCTTTATATCACGGGTATCAAGCTTATTGGTGATGTCCATAGTCGTATCAAGCGGTGTCAGACCGTCCCAGACGATTGTGCCGCCGGGGTTAAGATTTGCACCGGTAGTTATTGTCTGCTTGTTAGTGTACGAATTACCGGCAACAGCATCATCATATTCATTTGCAACACAGTACTGCGGCTCTGCATAAGCCTTAACTCTGCCCTCTGTTATTTTGAAGCTGTAAAGAGTGTCGGTGTCGTCATATTTCAGCAGCTTATAGTAGGTATAAGTCCACTCGTTTTTGTTGGTCGTTGAATCAACGGGTGCCAATTTTTCGGAGTTATACCAGTCTGTGTACCAATCCGTATCAACATTATTGCCGGATGGCTTTGTCGTAACAGGAAGAATAGTAGAGTATTCTCCTTGTGAACCGTCAGGCTTTCTGCTGATTGTCAGATCAAGACTGTATTTGCCGTTCTCAACAGTTTCGTTCTTGTTGACATCCTTGATAACATCAGGACGAAGTGAGAACTCATTATTCTGGTCGAGCCAGTGTTTCTGTACCTTAACGGATGTCAGCGGAAGGGTATCGGTGATGTTGTAGCGTGTCGGGTAGGTAGCAGTTTTTGCAGGAGTTTCCCCTTCTGCTTCTTTGAGTGTCACTGTCTTGGTGTACTTCTTTGCACCGCCCTCATAACCGTAGCTGTTGTGATACTTGCCGCTGTCGGTTTCAGTTTCGCCTGTGAGCTGACTGAATTGATTGGTATCAGTTGAAATATCCTCAAGCGTATTTTCTAATGTATAATAAGGATCGTCTGCAAATTCGTTCCAATTACCTGTACCGAGCTTTGCAATATCACTTCCGGCGGAAGCAATTTTGTCGTCTCTGTTATCCTTGAACTCGGTGACCTTGTAATTGATAACCGTGCCATCGCCACTGTAGATCGGAACATCACGGAACAAAACGCCGTATCCGTTATCGGAATAAGCATTTGACAGATACCTTGTTTCACTGTAATCAACCTGACTGCTTTCAAGCTTGATAGCTGTCTGGTAGTGAAGGTTCTTACTCAGGTCTGTAACAGTCAGCTCTGTTCCGTTTGGCTTTGTAATTGTTACGGTAATATCTTCATCAACCGAAGTGTTTAATGTCAGCTTGTCTGCATTGACAACATTAGTGAGAGGTGTTCCGGAAGAGTTACATTCCACAACATAGTATGTGTATTGTTTTCCATCAGGATTATTTGCCGGAAGTCCGGAAGCTACTGCTGTCATACAGTTATCGCCTGTGCAGTATTTCGGCACTTCAAAAATGCCGCTGCCATTATGTGAAATACTTGCGCCGTTTACGGTCATAGTCAAGGGAGTTGTGTGGGTTTCATCGCCATTGACCGTAACAATTTCCGTCACAACCTCCGGATCACTATATTCTTCGGGATCATCAGAAGTCTCTGCCTTGCGCATGAGCTTGAAGTAAGTATTATCGTTGGCTGTCGCTTTGCCGTAGTATTGATCGTTCCAGTCCTTGGTAACAAGAATATCTCTTGTTTCCAGCTTGTTGGTAATGGAGAGATCAATATCCCCTGCTCCCCTGAGAACATTATCACCTGTAATTTCACTTTCGCTGATCTTGAATGAATCAGCTTTAAGAGATTTCGTACCGGAAACGATATTCTTTACGACTTCATCAGAAACGTCCTCGCTCTTCCTCTTTACTTTGAAGTATACTTCTTTCTCAATCGTATCGGTTACAGAAAGAATGACAGTATTCGTTTCTGTATCTGCTGCTTTTGTAACAGTAGGAGCAGTAGATGTGGTATCATTCACGCCCAAAGCATTACATTTCTGAATGGTATATGTACCGTCATGCAGGTTGGGTATCTGGAACGTAAGGTTATTACTGTTCTCATCTGTCACGCAATACTGCGGAATTTCAAAGATACCTTCATTGTTTGCGGCATAGGCGATTCCCTTGGCGATAACTCTGATTGCCTGTCCGTCAATATCAGTTACCACTGAATCATTATTCAGCAGTTTGTAATATACTCTCGGGAGCGGCTTGGTAACGATCAGCTTTGTTATGCTGTCTCCATCCTGTTTTACAAAACTAATCGGCGCATCAGAACTATTAACGTCATTTCCCGACTTATCGACTTCCTGAACGGAGTAAATGTAGCTGTGATCGTGACCATCATTTATCGGAAGATCCGGCACATTGACAACAATATAGTCACAGCAAGCATGACTTACTTCATACGTTCTTCCAGATAGATCAGTACTGTCAGACGCACTCAACGTAAATGTAACGTTTTCTGCACCGGATGTTACCGGAACAGAAACCAGCAGGCTGGTACTGCTGTTCTTTACAGCGGCAGATATGATCGAATTCTTTTCAGGATTGCTGATAGCATAGGTTGCATCGTTTGTCAGCACAGGCAGACCGGAAATGATAACATTAACTCTGTCATCGACCGCATAGTCTGCAACAGGAAGTGTGAAGGTTGCACCGTCATTAGTTGTGCTCTTATCAACCAGCTTATCACGATCGGCTATCGACTTTTTGATCGTAATTATACCATCCTTATCGGCATTAAAAAGTTCCGTGTTCTTCTCGGCACTTATAGCCTTTTCATAGATGATGGTTGAAAGAGGACCTTCATCAGTTCCGTAGATGTTTACGCCGTTTTCTGTTTTTGTGATTGCCTTGCGGAAAAGCTTGAAATATACATTTGCATCTTCTGTTCCGAGAGGCTTTGTAACAGTGATCTTGTTGGCGTTCGGTGCTGTTCCGGAAGTCATCTTATCGTCATTATCTACTCCCGTTAACGCTGTTCCGGCTGCATCACATTCTACTACCGAATAAGTATAGACATGGTTATCAGCATCATTAGCCGGAAGATTTGAAAGTACGGCTGTCAGGCATTTGGCATCTTCACCTGTTCCCGTGTAGTATCTCGGAACTTCAAAAACACCGTTACTGTCTGCGGTATAGGTTATACCGTTGACAGTTGCTGTCAGACGGTTTGTTTCGTTTGACTGTCTTGTAACAACAAGATCATCGCTGTATTTATCAGGACTGCCTGAAAGCTTTGCCTTGCGCATCAGCTTGAAGTAAACCTTCGGCAGTTCTTTGCTGACCACATAGGTAGTTTTACCGTTGGAATTATCGTGGAAACTGCTCTTTGTCAGTTTAAGGTCAGTGTGCGATATTTCTGTTGTACCGTCAGACTTGTCAGACTTGTATTCCTTCAAAAAGTACTCATACTTTTCATTATAGATATTTGCTTCGGGCAGATCTTTAAGCAGTGAATAGACTGTACCGTTGTAAACGAAACCGGATGATGTTTCGCTGTCGGAATACTCCTTCTTCGGCAAGGTAATAAGGTCTGTAGTAGAATTGGCTGTAGCTGTGGCTTTACCCTCTTTTGCATAAAGATCAAGAGTCTTTTTCTCAGAAGTCTTGCTGTCTGCTTTATCGGCACACTCATAAACAGCCTTTGTCTTGCCGTTTACAGTCTCTACTATATAATAAGTAACTTCTGAGGCTCTACCGACCAACTTATCGTCACCACAGGTGTTAACATAGCTTGGCAGGTTTTTAAAGGTAACCTTCCATGTATTGTCAGATGAACTCAAAGTTACAATGTCCACACCATTTGTCAGGTAGTCTTTCACCTTTGAATTCTCTGCACCGGCAGGACCGTCATAACCCTCATCTTTCTTTACCGTTTTATAGCCGATTATTTCAGGAGGTTCACTTTCATCATAGACCGGCTCATTTTCATAGATGTCATACTTGCAATAGAGCTGGAATTGTATATTTTCAGGACGCAGACCGAATTTATTACTTCTGTCGTCCCAGTACTTATATGCAGTAACATCTCTGAGCGGAGGATCATATGTATTTGTAAAGGTGTAAACAAGTGTGTAAGACGCTCCTTTTTTGGTATCTGCAACAGTATAATAATCTACCGTGCTTTCCGTGACATAATAGCTGAACTTGTTGCCCTTATTATCAAAGGCAGCACACTTTGTCCATTCAACTGTCCAATCATTTGCCTGATTGCCTGTCAGCTTTGAAGCAAAGCCGTCATCTTTGGTCGTAACACCTTCGGGAGTTGTTTTTGTTCTTCTGAGAACATATTCTATCTCCAAAGGACGCTTTCCGTAAAGGTTGTTTTTATCGTTCCAGACCTTTGTTGCTCTGTAGTTTGAGTAGGAAACGATATCCTCGACAATAGAGTTTGTGATATACGTTTCGCCGAAGGTCTCGGTTTCTCCCTTTTGATCAGGATTTATTCCTGTGTGGACAGTACCGTCAGCGGCAGTATATTCTTTACCAACGGATTCGTCATAATCAACGTAATAGTTTTCAGTACCGTTGCGGATAGTACGGACATATGAAGTTTCGTCATCAGTCGGTTCTGTGCCGGGAACAAGGAACAGATAGACATGATCATCCTTTACATCATCAGAACCTATCTTTTTCTCTACAACTCTGTAGGAATACTCATTTCCATACTTGTCATACAGCGGCAGATTATCAAAGCAATAGTGAAGTTTTTTTGTCGGCTGATATGACACATAAGGAACCTGATAAAAAAGGACTGGCTGATTTGTAGGAAGCGAAACTTTGCTGTAGGTCTTTTTGCCGTCTGATTCATTTACAGAGAACAGTGTAACATCTCTGAGATCAACAGTGCCGTCGTCCCAGTTGGGATTCTGGCTTGTGATCCTCTGGAGAGCAATAGTGTACTTGTCACGGCTGTTTACAACATCGTCGCCCTCATCTTCCCATTTTTTCTTGACCTCATGCTTTGTCTTTCTGAGAGTATTTTCTACTCCCTGTTCAAGATCGGCATACAGGTATTTATCTGTTTCAAGTACAAACGGCTGGTCGGGTTCTTTGGT
>JBGVAQ010000011.1:0-9177 GCA_045224775.1 Acutalibacteraceae bacterium
TGTATCATGGGCGGAGTGTTTCCCCTGACGGTTATCAATGCAAATGCAGATGATTCACTGACGGACAGAACAAATGTCAACATGGATTACAAGTACGACAAGACACTTGAACAGGTACAGCGTGAAGCCCGTGATGAGATGACAAAGTTCATCACAAACAAAGACAACGGTGACATCAAATGGAAACATGTATCATTCCTGAGCGGTAAAACGGGCGATATCAGGGAAAAGCTCACTTCGACAGATCCCGATGATAAGTACATTGTACTTGACAAAAACAGCAAGGTACAGCTCGGACGCACAGCCTATGAAACAGTTGAGATCACAACTGACAAGGTTTTCGACCTTAACGGACACAAAATACAGGTAAACGATATCCGGAACAAAGCCGACGGCTCGGATAAATACTACCAGTCCGACAACTCCGCACACTTCAACACCGTTATGTTTTCTATAACAAGCGGTGCTACGCTTACCATCATTGATTCAAGCGAGAAAAAAACGGGCGAAATTTACATTAATGCATATATGGTCAATCCATATAAACATTCGCTGAAAAGATATACAACCCGTGATATCTTCGAGGTAGATGACGGAAATCTTGTTATCTACGGCGGAACATTTCAGGCAGGCAGGAGCAAGGCTCAGGGTGACAGCAAGCTTTATGATAAAATAAAAGCCGTTGTCGGAAGTGCTGTTGCACTTGCTACGGACGTTGCAGGATATGCAACGGGTATTAACTCTGCTATGGGTGTGTTTGATGATGTTTATTTCAACAAAAAAAGAGAGCTTGACAAGCTTCTGAAAGAAAGTCAGGAGAATGATAACCCCGATTCCTCAAAGGAACAGAAAACAGGCTCGACCACCAAAAAAGACGGCACGAACGCCAAAGAGGAACAGAAGGAAAGTACTCCGAAAGAAGATGTCGAAAAGGGCAAGGAGGGCAGAAACCAGACTGTATCCGAAAAGCAGAAGGCAAACAATCAGGTGAACAACTCCAACAACGAGAACAAGCCCAACGCAAACGGTACGGCACAGTATGACGGAAATGCAAAGATAGCAGACGCAAAAAATGCCATTGTGAATGCGGCTGTGAACAAGGACAAGATAAACTCCATGGTAGATTCAGCTTTCAATCTTGCAGACAGCATAAAAGGTCTGTTTGAAACGGAAGAGGGCTCTATGGTTACACAATCCTTTATGGGTACTTGTGTAAATGTCAAGAACGCGGGAACATTTGTTTCATACGGCGGCAAATACATAGGCTACGGCATGACACCCAATATCCGCAACGCTGTTGTCGAGTGTACCAAAAACAGCAAGGTGTATATTTATGACGGTCTTTTTGAGGGCAGATGCGGTGCAAATATATTCAACATCGTCAAGGCAGGCTCCGATATTCAGCAGACTGTACAATATACAAAAGATGCTGACGGGAATAATGTTTCCCGTACAGTTTCAATGCGAAGTGACGAAACAAACGGCTTACAGATAATAGATCTTGAACAGGACGGCTCACTTGTCGATACCTCGAACATAAAAGTAAAGGGCGGTACATTCCGCTGTTACTACGAGGCTAATATGGTAGGTCTGCATGAGGATAAAGTCGAGGGTTCAAACAAGCACGATTCCGACCAGATGACACGCTTTAACGGTTCGGCAGGAGGTGTGAATCTCGGTGTTGTTTCATACGGCGAGGACTTTATCCGTGACGGCAGAATACAGATTGTAGATGTCTATGGTGACGGCGCACTTGTACTTATGGACGAACAGGCGAAAGTCAATGATATAAACCATTACCGCCTTTACTGTACGGATCCGGAACTCCGCTATAAAACGTATTTAAGAGTCTATCCGACAAAGAGCACAGGAAATTCAACATATTCTTTTGCACTCAAGACAAGATTCGACTCGACAGATACAACAAACTATGAAGATCTGTCCCAGACATGGAACAGCGAGAACGAAAACGAAAGAGCGCCTTTCAGCTCAAACGAAAGATTTTTCCGTTTTCCGATAAACGATTCTACGAGCGAAAAGTACTATGTAATCCCCGACTATAATCAGGGCCCGAAAGGAACTGATACCGATACTTCGGAAGCATGGTACTACAACACCCCGACAGATATAAACAACATGCCGATACATTCCTTTACATACTTTGACAGTGAAGTAGAGGGAAAGCTTAAAAGCGGCGAAAACGGCACAAGGACACAGCATGATTTAACTGATAATGAATGGAAGAATGTCGTGCAGAATTTCAATACTGTGAGATATCTTTTCAGGACATTCAACTATGCATACAATGTCAAGTGGATAACCTACAAGATATACAGAGTTGACCCGCTCACAAGGGAAAACATCAGCGAAAGTGCGGTTTTCGGTGAGGATAAGCCTCTGAAACAGGTTGTCTATGGTGCAAGCGGCGACCTTCTCAAGAGCCGTTTACAGCTTACAAAGCTTGGTATCAATTATCAGCCCGGCGAGATGTACAGAATAGTTGTCAGCATTGACGAGTACATGAACTACGGCAAAGATAACAAGGCTATGCCGACAGCAAGCTGTGAAAGCAGTATTGTATTCACATGCTATGACACGGACGAAAAGACAACAAAGACTATCACAGACAGCAACGGTGTTACAAGAGTTGTAGAAGTTCCGGACTATACGCCTTTACAGTGGGCAAGCAATCCGGCTCCGGATTCTTATGCAAGTGTAGAGCTTGCAAACGGTCAGGCAGGACTTGTTGACAGTGCAAGCAGAAAGATATTTGATGTTTATTATCAGTGGTATCTTGTAGGCGAGAATGGTGCAGATGATGAAATGATCGCCGGCATGACAAATATCTACAAGGGCGACAAAAGCGGTTTACAGTACCGTTCTGTAAAGTATTTCTCACCTGATAACGACGGTTTTACATATCTTAACACCATTGATCCCAAAGATCCGCTCAAAGATACCTACAACACAAACGGACTTCCTTTCGACAAGAATACATGGACGGGTAAAATGATACATTCGTATCTTGACCTTGATACTCCCGATGATGACCTGAAAAAGACTAAGGAATTGGAGCTTTCATTGCAGAACAATAATTCTTTTGTTACAGGACGTGACAGCTGTTATATTCCGGCTTCATACGAGGGCAGAAAGATCTATTGCAAGGCAATAGCCGTTAATACCCTGTGGCCTAAAAATTACGATCATGTACAGGTTTTCTATTCTCACCCGATGACAGTCAGGAAATCAACACTCAATGCACCTTTTGCAGTATATAGCGGTGATTATGCGACAAAGGATAATCCTGTTAAATTAAGGCTTTCCGAACTTCCCGAACTCGGTACGGGCGAGTATGTCAATAAAGTTGTGTATCACTGTTTGTATGATGACACTGAATGCACTATTGACAATATCAGCGCAGTATCACTCGAAAAGATAAAAACAGTGAACTATCCGCAGTATTTCGAGGGCGCAAGCACAAGCAGGGCTATCAGAAACGGAAGAATAGACACACATGTATATACGAACAAAGGCAAGGTATATACAGCAGACAAAGCATTTTTCATTTATGAGATACCTGCAACCGATATAACCATAAATTATTCAAAATCATATTTCTACAACAATGTCTATCATGCTTCAAGTGACTGGGCAGTTGAAAGCTTTGGTTTAAAGACTGTACCGAGCAATGCAACTGTAGGTTACAGCTTTGCAGAAGGTGCAAGCTTCACTTCATCAGATCCCGATGTTGCAAGCATTGACGCAAGAGGTGAGCTTGTACTCGGCGGAAAGACGGGTAAAACCGTTATCACCGTTACAACTCCCAAGAATACCACAAAATCAATAACAGTATGCGTGCCGATAAAGCATGTAAGCGTAAGCGGAATATCTGCTCCGAAAGTCGGCGAAATACTTGATGTATCTGCCGCACTTCCACAAAATCCCCCCTACAGTATACAGAAAATCTACTGGACAGAGGGAAAGAGCAGTTCAGCAGAAAAGCTTCCTTCAGGCTCAAAAGCAAAAGCATATACAAGCTATACCGCACATGTCGTTCTCAGTGCAAAGGGTACAAATGAGTTTATGTCCGACAGTGACGGTATAAAACAGCCGTACAGTTTAACCGCAGAGTTTGCAGACGGTTCCAAAGACACGGTTAACGGCACACTTTACGACACAACAGAAATAACATACTATTTCCCAGCCTCAGCAGACGGAAACAGCAATGTTATTGACACAATTCTGATAGAATGTCCCGACAAGGTAAAAGAGGGAACAAGCATTTCCGAATGGAAAGATAATATCAGGCTCGTATGCAATGCAGGTGATATTATAACCCCCGAATATACAATGACATACGGTTCAGATTACAGCAATGTTCTTTCACCGCTCGGATATACTAACACCGACAAGATAGGCGTATTTATAAGCGGTTTTCAGGACGGTTTCCAGACTGAAATCGAAATTCCCGATAATATTGACGTAACATTTGCAGGCAATCTGAATGTACTTGTAAACGGTGTTCCTGCAAGTCAGGTGAGCGTATATGGAAGCAAACATATACTTATCGGTGCAAACAATTCGATTACAGTCATACCCGAAACAAAAACAGCCGTACAGCCGAAACCCGACTATATTATCCGGCCTGTCAGAATGGCAGTCGGTCAGACAATAAGCCTTTCGGATTATATCGACTGCAATGACAAAAGCGTTGAACTTAAACTCATTGACGATATCGGAACAAATAATCTTAATGTTGAGTATGACAGGGAGAACAACACCATTAAAGCACTTTCTGCCACAAGTGCAAAAGGAATTTCCCTTTACCCGTATGTACTCTGCGATGCAGACAATGACGGTGTAAACGAAACCATGATACATGAATATCTGACCTGTTTTGTATATGAAAATGTGTCGGATATACCTGTATTTGATGATGTGACACTTGATGTCACCATACTTGACACAAACAAGAATGTTGTCAGAACGATTTCAAAGACACTTCCATATAATGACAATACAACTTCAAGCAGTAAGATAATTGAGCTTCCCGAAACAGAGGGCTTGTTCAACGCATATGCAGAATATACAGGCAACACATTCTATACTTCAGGTTCGGGACTTACAGCAGGACTTCTGACAAAGAATTCTTCCGTTACAATACGCACTTTCAGTGCCGACAGTGTTACAGTAACACCTTTTGCAAGAGAGGCAAAAATATCAAGGTCAACACTCCTTGTATCCGTTGACGGCGTACACTGGTACAAGACTGATAATATAACAGGTCTTACCCCTGCGACAAAGTACACGCTTTACTACAAGCAGGATAAAAAAGGTCTGATATATACCAAAGAATTTACTACCGCAAGCAAGGACTACGGCTTTACTTTCGGAGATATGAAGGTAACGAACCTTAACAACGGCACTCTTGAAAAAGACGGCTGGCATTATGATGAAAGTACAAATACCCTTACCCTGAAAGACTGCACACTTGAAACACGAGGCTCAAAAACAGGTACTTATTCAATCGGTGCATCAAGCTTCCCGAAAACAAGCGGGGCACTTGTTTTTGACAATGACATAAATATAAATCTTGTCGGAAACAACACTATCACAAAGCTTACAAACAGCAATGCGGCTTATGAAGATGTCATATACTGCGGCGGAAACGTGACTTTCACAGGTGACGGCACACTTACTCTTGTACATACAGGCTCGTCACTTATGGGCGACGGCTGCGGAATAAGATGTGCAAAAAATATTTACCTGAAAAATACGGGAAATATCACAATAAATAAAGCACATGCAGGCTTTATGTGCGAGAACGGCGGAACAGTATATTATTACAACGGTGAGCTTGATTTCAACGGTCTTAAAAGCAATGACAGCTATAAACTTATCGGTCAGAACACCGCATTTTCACTTGAAAACAAGTTCCATACACTGAAAGCATACACAAGTGAAAATGATGATGTACAGATAGCTGAAAGCGAAATTGTCACCAAAGCAAAGCAGAACAAAACGCTCATACACATTATCCCACAGCATGACTGCACGCTTGAAGTACAGAAGCCCGAATATCTGATATCAAGCGACAAGGAAAACGGTAATGTATATTATAAGAGCTGTTCATGCGGTCACACCGACAGACAGACATCATTTACAGCGCCGTATGTCGAAACACTGAAAAATACTTCGACAATTTCATCAAAGTCAATAACTCTTGGTAAGACTGTAACTGTAAAATGTTCTGCCAACGGCGGACAGGCTCCTTATAAGTTTGCAGTTTACTACAAGCTTTCGACTGCTTCAAAGTGGACAACTGCACAGTCCTACAAGGAGAACACAACAGTTAAATTCACGCCGAAACATTCGGGAAAGTACAATGTCAGTGTAAAGGTAAAGTCTGCGAATGATACAATAATCAAAAAGTCGTTTACCGTGACTGTAACGGACGTTCTTAAAAACAACACTTCCATCTCAGCAGAAAAGATAAACAAAGGCGATTCCGTAACCGTGACATGTGCGGCAGGCGGCGGCAAAGTTCCATATACATACGCCGTTTACTACAAGCTTTCGACTTCATCAAGCTGGACAACAGCACAGTCCTACAAGGAAAATACTGTTGTCAAGTTCACACCCAAAAATACAGGTGCTTATGATGTAAGCGTAAAGGTAAAGGACGCTGACGGCACTATCGTAAAGAAAGCGTTCACCGTGACTGTAACGGACGTTCTTAAAAACAATACTTCCATATCATCTGAGAAGATAAACAAGGGCGATTCCGTAACCGTGACATGTGCGGCAAGCGGCGGCAAATCTCCATATACATACGCTGTATATTACAAGCTTTCGACATCATCAAGCTGGACAACCGCACTGTCCTACAAGAAAAATACTGTTGTCAAGTTCACACCCAAAAATACAGGTGCTTATGATGTAAGCGTAAAAGTAAAGGACGCTGACGGTACTATCGTCAAGAAAGCGTTCACCGTAACAGTTCAATAAAAAAATAAGGTGCTGACGCATTAAAACTGCGTCAGCACTGTTTTTATTCTAACGTATTTCATACTTTTTCCGTCTGAACAGTACAGCACCCATGATAACCGATACCGTACCGGTCACCGAAATTAATATCACAGGAAACCAGACTTGTCCTGTCTGGGGTAAAGTGTATCTTTCGGGGGAGGAATCAAGATAATTTACAAAGTCAAAGGTAAATGCAGATGTATCTTTTCCCCTGTACAGAATTTTTCCGTTTGCGTTGTCATATCTGACTGTCATATCCGAAACGGTGAGTAAATTGTATTCAGTGTCATGCATGACCGAATACTTGCAGAAATACACGGTCTTATCATACCGGAAGCCCTTTTCATGCGTATTTATCTCGGACACTTCAAAATAATAATCCCCTGCGGTATCGAAAGTTATACTTCCGATCTCTGCTATTCCTCCGCCTGTCGTGCGTACAATGAGCTCATCGGCACTCTGCGAAACAATATCGCCGCCGTTTTCTGTCATACCCGATATATTGACTATCTGCGGATAGTTTTTTTCAAGCGGTCTTACTCTGAACCGAAACTCTGTATTTACTGCTTTGTCGGTGTCTTTTACAGTCTTTCTGATGAAAGGGAATGTCACGGTGCATTTTCCGTCGGGGAGTTTTGCAGTACCTTTCGGCTTTGCATCAAAATTGTATTTCATCTCCGAGCCGTCATTGTACGGAACGGGAATTATAAAAGGTCGGAATGAGCCGTAACCGTCGGGGGCTTCGTTCTGAATGGCGGCATACAGTCCTGTCTGTACACCCGAAAGGAAAGCACAGCCGTTTTCATCAATATTCACAATAACCGCCCTGTCGGTGAGTGCATGATTTCTGATATAGAGTGAAATATTCTCGGCTGTTTCCGACCAGTCCGAATCGGAATAAACAAGCGAATCAATATTTATATCCAGTGATGAAAAATCATTTTCGGGAATATAATTTCCGTTGCCGTCAAGGGATGCAACACGATATACGGCTATACTTCCGCCGCCGATATTTTTCCCCGTTTCGCATGAGGTTATTGTGAATGTTATATTTCCGGTGGGTGATGAATCGGTTTCCGCAAATACGGGAAATACACAGACCATCACCAGAACGGCACATACTGCCGTATAAAACAAAGCTTTTTTCATGTCCTGTTGCTTCCTTTCAGCCTTTCGGTATCGGGTTTATGCGGCTTTTTATTGAAAATCATTACTGCAGGGACAATAAGAACAAGTATCGGGACGGCTATCAATGCCGCAATATATACCGGCTTTATCTGCATGGCTTCCGCAGGTATCATAATTTCCGGCGGATTCTTTGTATCTGTCATCTGTCCTCTGACAAGCAGTCTGTGAGTATTTGAGCCGTAGGGCGTACAGGTGACGAGTGTACAGTAATTCTTTCCCTTTTCCACTTTCAGCAATGATATATCATCAGGCTCGACAATATTTATACTGTCAATCTCGTATGTGTACACCTCGTTAAGCGTTCTTATCATAAATTTGTCACCTGTTGCAAGCTTGTCAAGCTCAGAAAAAAGCGATGCACTCGGAAGTCCTCTGTGTCCGGATATAATACAGTGTGCGCTTTCACTGTCAACAGGCAGTGAAGAACCCTCAATATGACCTGCCGAGCGCAGCAGCACTTTTTCATCAGCTCCGTGATAAATGCCGAGAACAACATTTATTTTCGGTATCTCTATATAAGCCATCATGCCCTTTCCGTCGGGATTCAGAACAGCATTATATTTTGCTTTTTCTTCTTCGGAAATATGCCGGCATATGCCTTTTTTTGCAATCTCCTCATTGTACGCCCTTGCTTCATCAAGTATCTTTGAATATTCCTCACGGTTCAGATTATCCACATTTTCTGAATAACTCTGTATAGCCTTGGTTTGTGTGAAGGTGTTCCAGTAATCCGCAACAGTGGGATAAAAGTATATTGCAAGTCCCGAAAGCAGTATGACGATTGAAATAATGACTGAAAGTCTGATTTTCATTTACTTATCAGGTGTTTTTCTTTCTGCCCGATACCATGACAGAAACCAGAACGACAGCCGCACCGGCTATGAAAATACCGCCGATAACTTTAAAGATCACTGTACCGATACCGCCGGTATATGGAAGAACAGAACCGGAGTTATTTTC
>JBGVAQ010000012.1:0-8743 GCA_045224775.1 Acutalibacteraceae bacterium
GTTATTGAAGTGGAATGTGCGTCTATGGAGTTTTCGACAAGCTCCTTTATGACAGATGCAGGACGTTCTATTACTTCGCCTGCCGCTATAAGCTCCGAGACCTGTTTTGACAGGACATTGATCTCCGACATTTTTTCACCGCCTTTTTATTTAGCCATCTTGATAAGCTCGAAAAGTATGTTCATTGATTCCATCGGTGTAAGCTTGTTTATATCTATGGAACGCAGACGCTTTTCAAGCTCTGTTTCTTCGGGTACAAGTGTGAGCTGGGACTGCTCCTCCTCTTGCTTCTTCTTTACACGCTTTTTCTTCGGCTGTGTGCTTTCAAGCTCGGCAAGTATCTTCTTTGCCCTCGCTATAACACTTTCCGGAAGTCCTGCAAGATTCGCTACCTCTACGCCGTAGCTTTCATCTGCCGCTCCAGGTATTATCCGGCGGAGAAATGTTATATCATCCCCACGCTTGATAGCCGCTATATTATAATTCTTTACGCCCTTGACGGTGTTTTCAAGAACTGTAAGCTCATGGTAATGTGTCGCAAAAAGAGTTTTTGCACCCAGACTTTTTTTATCTGCAACATATTCGAGTACGGCTCTCGCTATACTCATACCGTCAAATGTAGATGTTCCTCTGCCTATCTCGTCAAGTATAAGAAGGCTGTTTTTCGTGGCATTCTTCAGTATATATGCCACTTCGTTCATCTCTACCATAAATGTAGATTGTCCTGTGGACAAGTCGTCTGATGCGCCTATCCTTGTGAATATACTGTCAACAAGTGATATTTCCGCAGACTTTGCCGGTACATATGAGCCTATCTGAGCCATAAGTACAATAAGTGCCGTCTGGCGCATGTATGTGGATTTACCCGCCATGTTCGGACCTGTTATTATAGCTACCCTGTTTTCATCTGAATCAAGAAGAACATCATTCGGTACAAACTGCTGATCGCATGCCAAAAGCTCGACAACGGGATGACGGCTGTCTTTCAGCCTTATTATACCGTTATTGGTTATATCGGGACAGCAGTAATCATTATCAAATGCAGCCTGTGCGAGTGATGCCATAACGTCAAGCACCGCAACAGCATTTGCACTCCTGTTTATACGTTCAAGTGCGGCAGAAACGGAACGTCTGACAGATTCCAGAATCGCATATTCAAGCTCACATGTCCTGTCCTTTGCTCCTAAAATACGCTGTTCAAGCTCTTTTAGTTCCTGTGTTATAAAGCGTTCTCCGCCGACAAGTGTCTGCTTTCTTATATACTCCTTAGGTACAAGTGCCTTGTATGAATTTGATACCTCTATATAATAGCCGAAAACACGGTTATATCCTATTTTAAGCTTTGGAATGCCTGTTTTCTCACGCTCACGGGTTTCTATCTGAGCCATTATTTCCGAGCTGTTGTTCATGTCATATCTCAGCTCGTCAAGCTCATTGTTATAGCCCTCTTTTATCATGCCGCCTTCACGGACACTGAAAGGCGGTTCTTCAACTATGGCGGAATCTATAAGGTCGGATATATCTTCAAGTATGTCTATATCCTCATACATATTCATTAAAAGACCGCATTTTGCTTCGGAAACGCTTTGCTTTATTTCGGGAAGTCTTTTTAGTGCCATACACATTGAACGCAGTTCCCGTGCATTTGCAGAACCGTAAACTACTCTTGTTATAGTTCTCTGGAAGTCGGTAACACCTGTAAGTGCATCACGAAGTCCTGTACGCATTACAACATTCCCGTAAAGCTCAGTTACGGCATTCTGCCGTCTTATTATTGCCGCCATGTTTACAAGCGGCTTTTCTATATAGCTTTTTATAAGCCTTTTTCCCATTGCAGTCTTTGTTTTGTCAAGCACTGCAAGCAGACACGCCGATTTGTTTTTGCTGTTAAGCGGTTCGGTAAGTTCTAAGTTTCGCCTTGTATTATAGTCAAGGCGTACATACTGTGCTTCACTGTAAAGCTCTATCTTCGATATCCTTTCAAGTCCGTTTACTTGTGTCTGACGAAGATACATTATCAATGCGCCGACAGCCGATACTGTCTGCTTTTCGTCTTTAAGACCTAAACTTTCAAGGTCATCAGTCCTGAACTGTTCAAGTATTACCTTTTCCGAATCGGCATATGAAAAATCCTCGTCATCAAGCATTGTAACGCTTGATGAAAGCTTATCCTTTATAAATAAACCAAGTCCCGTGAACATCACGGCATCTCCGCCGATAAGTATTTCGGCAGGCTTGTACTTCAAAAGCTCGTTTTTTATATCGGCTTCCTGTGCCTCACCGTCAAGAAGTGTTGCATACAGCTCGCCTGTGGATATATCACAAAATGCAAGTCCGGTTTTATTCTTGCGTGAGAAAACAGTGCATATAAAGTTGTTGCTGCTCTCGTCAAGCATTCCCGACTCCATTACTGTTCCCGGTGTCACAACACGTATTATTTCACGCTTTACAAGTCCCTTTGCCTTTGACGGATCTTCTGTCTGCTCACATATTCCTACCTTGTAGCCCTTTGCAACAAGCTTTGCAATATATGTATCCGCACTGTGAAAAGGTACTCCGCACATCGGCGCACGTTCTTCAAGTCCGCAGTCCTTGCCTGTAAGAGTAAGCTCAAGCTCCCTTGAGGCTGTTTTTGCATCGTCAAAAAACATCTCGTAAAAGTCGCCTACTCTGAAAAAAACTATCGTATCCTTATTTTGTTCCTTTACGCTTAAATATTGCTGCATCAGCGGCGAAAGAGCCATGTTTGTCCCTCCCGTGCTTTAGAATAAAAAAGTTATCAGCCGCAGCCGCCGCATGTAGCACAGCTTCCCGAACATGCCGCAGTATAATCTGCTGTTTCGGGATCTTCACCCTCTGAGGACTTCTGGATTATTGCACTTATACGATTGAAAAGTACATCATAATCATCCTTTGCGTTATTATAGTTTATCATTCTTTCATTGCACATTATAGCACCGTAAACTTTTCTCATGTCACGGCTTATGCTCTGTATTCTGTCCATGCTCTTTTCATTGTCGTCCTTCGAGGACTCCTCTGAAAGCTCTGTCCTTTTTATATCAAACTCGTTTATGAGCTTCTGAAGTTCGGGATCTTCATCGGCAGCCTGTTTTGCAAGTCTGTACTTTATGAATACATCTTCCTTTTGCAGCTTCTTTCCAAGCTCTCTTGTAAGTTCGATTATGTCCAGCTCGTTTACGTTTTTGTTTTCCATGATTTTTCTCTCCTTGAAATTTTATTTTTATTCTAAACATACCTTAGTATGTTCATTTATACTATTTTCCCTCTGAGTATAAAGTTTCTTGCCTCTGTTATTTCAGCATTGCGGAATGTGCCTATAAGTTCTGTAGGTGCATTGACCTCTACCACAACACCGCCCTGAGTTCTTGCATTGAGTACTCCCTCTCTTGCCTGTTCTTCAACAAGAACACGGTATGTATTACCAACCATTGAGGCTGTTCTTCTTGCGGCTATCTCCTCCTGAGTTTTCAGCAGTTCAGCCATTCTTTCAGCTTTCTGCTCGTGGGTATAAGGATCTTCCATTCTTGCAGCCGGTGTGCCTACTCTTGCAGAATATATGAATGTAAACAGTGATGTAAATTCTACTGTCTTTATTAGTTCAAGTGTCTGTCTGAAATCCTCGTCCGTTTCTCCGGGAAATCCTACTATAACATCACTCGTAAGTGAAACATCAGGTATTCTGCTCTTTGCATAGTTCACGATATCAAGATATTTCCCGACATTATAGCGTCTGTTCATCAGTTTCAATATCCTGTCGCTGCCGCTCTGAAAAGGCAGATGAAGATGTCTTGATATCTTCGGATTTTCGGCTATAACATCTATAAGCTCCTTTGACGCATCTTTCGGGTGGGATGTCATAAAGCTGAGCCAGAAATCCCCGTCTATATCGCTGACTTTTTTAAGCAGCTGTGCAAAGCTTATATCTTCGTCAAGACCTTTACCATAGGAATTTACATTCTGTCCCAAAAGAGTTATTTCCTTGTAGCCTGCATTTATCATCTTTTCGGCTTCACTGAGAACAATACAAGATTTTCTGCTCCTCTCACGTCCTCTTACATAGGGGACTATGCAATAAGTGCAGAAATTATCGCAGCCGTACATTATCGGTAGCCAGCCTTTGAAGCTGCCGTCACGGTGTATCGGTATTCCCTCATATATCTGACCGTCATCATATCCACGCTCAATGTGTCTTTTGCCTGTTGTTACGGCATCAAACACAAGCTCCGGAAATTTATGTATAACGTGTGTTCCGAACACAAGACCGACATACGGAAAGCTCTTATATATTTTTTCTGCTATATGCTCCTGCTCCATCATACAGCCGCAAAGAGCTATAAGAAGTGAGGGCTTTTGCCTTTTGAGAGCTTTAAGCGCACCGACATTTCCGAAAACTCTGTCCTCGGCATGTTCACGCACAGCGCAGGTATTGAAAATTATGATATCGGCTTCTTCCTTTTCTTCTGTAAGAGCACAGCCCATCTGTTCAAGCATACCCTTGAGCTTTTCACTGTCGGCTACATTCTGCTGACAGCCGTATGTATGCACAAAAGCTTTCGGCTGATTATTATTTGCACGTATATAGAGTATATCCCTCAGCATATCAATATATTCCTTCTGTTTTTCGGGCATCTCGGACGTTTTACGCATTTCGTTCACTTTTCATTCCTCCGATCCAATATACCATAATATTTTACCACATACTTGCGGTTTTGGCAATAAAAAAAGTAACCCCGATTTTTCAAAATCAGGGGCTACTCCGGAAATTACAATATATCAGGTATTTTTGTCAACGGTGTGGAACTGCTTGAGATTGCCTGTTTTCTGACTTCTCTTTGCAAGCTCATCCATTACCTCGTCAACTGTTATTCCCTGATCTGCCATCATTACAAAAAGATGATAGATAAGATCGGATATTTCAAGGACGGTTTCCTTATTGTCGCCGTTCTTGGCAGCAATTATTGTTTCGGAGCATTCCTCACCAACCTTTTTGAGTATCTTGTCAAGACCCTTTTCAAAAAGATAACAGGTGTATGAGCCTTCCTGCTTTGTTTCCTTTCTGTCAAGTATTGTCCGGTAAAGTTCGTAAAGCTCGTTGTTGTTTTCAGTCATTATTGTATTCCTCCCATATATTATTAAAAAAGCATGAATGACTTCCGGTGTGACATGCAGGGCCTGTCTGATCGACTATAACAAGAAGTGTGTCCTTGTCGCAGTCGCCCTTTATATCTATGACCTTCTGCAAATGACCGCTTGTTGCACCTTTGTTCCAGAGTTCCTGCCTTGAACGGCTGTAAAACCATGTATAGCCCGTTTCAAATGTCTTTCTCATCGACTCACGGTTCATATACGCAAGCATAAGTACCTGTCCCGTTGAACGCTCCTGAACTATTGCAGGAAGAAGATCGGCCTTTTTGAAATAGTCCTCTATAAAATCAAATTTATCTGCCATTTTCTTATTCTCCCTTATTTTCCTCAACTGCATCCTCTACTGCACTTGCTGCAAGGAATGCCTGTTTAAGATCAAGCGCACCTGTATATACAGCCTTACCGCTTATTGCGCCGTAAAGATTTAGCGCTGAAAGGTTGATTATATCCATAAGATTTGCAACACCGCCTGAGGCTATGATATTGCATTTTACGGATGATTTAAGCTCATCAAGCATCGGAAGATTCGGACCTGAAAGCATACCGTCCTTTGAGATGTCAGTAAAGATTATGTACTGAACGCCGATATCCTCCATCTGTTTTGCAAGCTCTATGTAATCTATCTCGGATGTATCTGTCCAGCCGTCAGCCGACACCATACCGTCACGGGCATCTATGCTTACAGCTATCTTTGAGGGATATTTCCTTACAGCTTCTTTTACAAAATCGGGATCCTTTATCGCAGCAGAACCGAGGATAACTCTGTCTATACCGTTGTTTATATAGAATTCTACAGCCTCCATATCACGAATACCGCCGCCTACCTCTATTTTAAGATTGCAGCTTTTTCTTACGCTGATTATAAGATCGGAGTTGACTCTCTTGCCGTCCTTGGCACCGTCAAGGTCTACCATGTGGAGCCACTCTGCGCCGTCCTCCTCGAATTTCTTTGCTGTATCAACAGCACTTTCTGCAACCTTATGTGCAGTTGAATAATCACCCTTATATAAACGGACGCATGTACCGTCCTTGATATCTATTGCAGGTAAAACGATCATATTATTTACTTCCTTCCAAAAAGTATTTTTTGCATAACCCTTCTTATAATACGCCTTTTGTTGACAGCGGTTTTGCATTTCCCGAAAGCGTAACAGCTTCTTTCAATGCATGTCCTAAAGCTTTGTAAAGTGCTTCGGCAATATGGTGGGAATTTTTTCCGTACAGTGCTTTGAGATGAAGTGTTATTCCCGAATTATACGCAAATGCCCTCATGAACTCCTCAGTCATGCAGGTGTCATAACCCCCTGTTCTTTCTTCGGGAAATACCGCATCGAATACAAGAAACGGTCTGCCGCTTATATCAAGAGAACAGAAGCCGAGTGCTTCATCCATCGGTACATAAAAGCTGCCAAAACGATTTATACCGCCCTTATCGCCCAACGCCTCATTGAAAGCCTTGCCGAGAACTATTCCTGTATCTTCAATAGTATGGTGACAATCAACTTCAAGATCTCCGACAGCATCAACAACAAGTCCGAAACCGCCGTGTACGGCAAAAGCTGTCAGCATATGGTCAAAAAAACCTATGCCTGTTTTTATTTCCGTCTTTCCACCGTCAAG
Source organism: Acutalibacteraceae bacterium (assembly GCA_045224775.1). Classification (GTDB taxonomy): domain Bacteria; phylum Bacillota; class Clostridia; order Oscillospirales; family Acutalibacteraceae; genus UBA1213. Next base: position 6,787 of record JBGVAQ010000012.1, read on the forward strand.
GTCAAGCTCTATCCTTATCTGTGTTTCCTTTGTCTTTCTTTCGACAACGGAGCTTCTCATATCATATCACCTCATATTTTATGCCCTGTTTATCAACAAATAAAGGCAGCGCCTTACATACATAATAAGCGCTGCCTATAGTATAACTCTTTTTATATCATTTGTAAACAATAATTAAAGCTTTGAAACTTTAATTACTTTATTTTTTTACAAATATGTCAAAAAATCATCTGACTGCGGAAACATATTCCTCAATAATGTATCTTTCGACATATTTCATAAGCTCTGAATTTTCCTCTTCACTGCCTGCGGTTATCCTGAGTGCAGACGCACTTCCGAAATATCTTACGGCTATACCGTTTTTAAGGAGATATTCAAAAATATCCTTTGCAAGCTCTGTTCTCACAAAAACAAAATTTGCACAAGGCTCATGTATATCGAACGGGAGCTTATAGTTTTCCTTTAGTTTCAGAAGCTCATTATAAAGCTGTTTTGTGTTTCTTATTATTGTGTCACGTCTTTCGTCAAGCATATCCTTGTGACTGTATATACATGTTCCTATAGCCTGACTAAGACTGTTTACGTTATACGGTGATTTTACGGCTCTGAGTGCTTTTGTAAGAGTTTTGTTGCATACTGCAAAACCAAGTCTGAGTGCTGCTGAACCTACAGCCTTTGATGCTGTTTTAAGAACTATCAGATTATCATACTGTGCAGCCTCTTTAAGTATCGGCTGATCCCAGAAATCCATGTATGCCTCGTCAAGTACTACAAGTGCCTTTACCGATTTTACAAGCTTACGGGCATCATCCGCACTTATTCCCTGTCCTGTAGGATTGCAGGGATTGGAGAAGATTATCATATCCGCATTCTTGTCATTTGCAAGCTTTATAAGCTCGTCAACATCTATTTTCAGAGATTCGGGCTTATCCAACGCAAAAACGGTATTTTCAGAAAGGAACGAATAAAAACGGTACATCGAAAAATCAGGCTCGGCAACTATTACCGTACTGTTTCTTTTGAGCATGGCCGATGAAAGAAGATAAAGCATTTCATCGGAACCGTTTGAAGCTGTTACATTTTCGGGATCTATACCGTAATATGATGAAAAAGCATCTATCAGCTTTTTCGCCATAGGATCGGGGTATCTGTTAAAATCAAGCCTGTCTATAATATTCTTTATTTCATTACTGATGTTTTCGGGCATGGAATAGAATGATTCATTTGCATCAAGTCTTATCCTGTAGCTGCCCGTTATAGGCTCGTAAGGTTCAAGCTCACTTACCTTTTCACATAATTCATATGACATATCCTTTTCACTGTCCTTTTATCATTTATCCTCGAATCTTACGGTTATTGAATTTGCGTGAGCCGTAAGACCTTCAGTATTTGCAAAACGTACTATATCTTCCTTGTCATCAGCAAGTGCCTGTTCTGTGTAGTATATGAAGCTTGACTTCTTTACAAAGCTGTCTACAGAAAGCGGTGAGAAAAATCTTGCTGTACCGCTTGTCGGGAGAACATGGTTAGGACCTGCAAAATAATCGCCGAGCGGTTCGGGAGAATAGTTTCCTAAAAATACTGAACCTGCATTGTCAAGTCTGCCGACATATTCCATCGGATTTTCACAGCATACTTCAAGGTGTTCGGGTGCAAGCTCGTTTGCCATGTTTACAGCTTCATCCATATTATCACACACGATTATAACGCCGTAATTTGTAAGCGACTCATCAATTATATCTTTTCTCGAAAGAGTCTGCATCTGACGTTCAAGCTCCTTTACAGTTTCATCTGCAAGCTTCTGTGAATTTGTAACAAGTATTGCAGATGCAAGTCTGTCATGTTCTGCCTGTGACATAAGGTCAGCCGCAAGGAAAGACGGCTTTGCTGTTTCGTCTGCAAGTACAAGTATCTCGCTCGGGCCAGCTATCATATCTATATCGACATTACCGTAAAG
>JBGVAQ010000013.1:0-4162 GCA_045224775.1 Acutalibacteraceae bacterium
AAACACGGTATCAATTCGTTTAAGGCTGTTTTGTTCGCTGTCTGGAGTAAGCCTTATGCTTTTGGGGTGGGGACTGAATAGTTACAATCTCATTTTATTTTGCCAACAAAAAAATGATTTCTTTTCTGTCTGTGTTTCTTTATCAGGTATGTATTCAATAAGATTACCGGACTGACAATCCAAAGCACTTCCAATGTAGTATCAGTCCTCTTCGTCAGTATTGTCGAACAGGATAGTACCTTCATCATCAATGGTAAAGATCACGCTGTCGGTAGAACGATAGTTACCATAAACATCTTTGACATAGAAACTGTAGCCATAGTTAGCAGACGGCAGATAGGTGTATGTGACATCATCACCTTTCTTCCATGTATATGCCTTAGCTGTATAGATATCGCTTTCATCACCGGATTCATAGTAATACAGTGCTTCGATCTTGTCACCGGCTTTGAGGGACTTGATTTCACGGGCGGCAAAGCCGTTTTCATCAATGCCGTCCCATGCACCCTCTATATAAGTGCCTTCTTCATCCACGATGATACGCAGATTGGTGCGGTTGCCGTTCAGATTGACAGGTGCCGTATAGACCGCATAGACCTCATCATTATCGACAATATAGGAGGCTAACAGTGTGCCGTCAGGCAAAGCAAACCAATAGCCGTCAAAGTTATCATAGAATGTACCGCTGTCCCAGTCAGCATTGATATCATAGGTTTCGCCCAGTTCAAGATAGGTATCATCCACTGCCATAAAGATATAGGCTTCTACCGAAACGGCATATTCAAGTGATTCTTTATCCAGCACAAAACCATAATTGCCGTTTTCATCCAAAACGGGACCTTTTGCGAAATTGATAACCGAACTTTCTTCGTCTTCGGGTTCCTCATCGGCATAGCTGAAATAATTGTTATCTAACGTTTCTGTACTGATCCACTTACCGTTCTCATCAAAGAGCTGTTCATTGGAGTAGGCTTCCTCGGAATAACCTCTTGCAACCATATCCACTAAAGAAAGGTAATATGGGCTGGTGCAGACATCTGCAAAGATTTTCAATTCCTAGGAACCTTCTACATACAAAGGATAATACAGGGAAAGACCGGATGAGTTCTTATGACCGTTACCGTTCTTGTTGTAGGATATACAGTTTTCATTGCTTTCAGTACGTCCTTGCCATCGGCGTAAGCCGTACAATTCTCAACAATACCGCCGATATCTACCATATTGGTATAGCCTTCGGATTTATTGTTGCCGCCGAAATTATCAGCATTGTTGATACCCCTTACAATACCGCTGAAAGCATTCGGAGCAGCATTGTAAAGACGATAAGCATATTCATTGAAAGCAATAATGAGATCGTCTAACTTTTTGAGGTCAACTACAGTGAGGGTGCAGTTATTTTCCTGATTGATAGCCTTACATTCATCATAGAAACTGTCTGTAATGACTTTGCCCAAGGCGGCACCGTCTGCTTCGGGATGTTCCGCCAGATATGTACCAAAGGTTGTATAATCCCAGCCTGAACCCGGTTCACACTCCTGAGAAGCATACATATAACGGGAATAGGTAGCCAGTACGTTGGCTGTTTCGATTGTACCCATCAGACAGGCATCCAGTCCGATAAATTCAAAGCTGTCGGTCATATCGGCATAGACTTCAGAAAATGCCTGGTCGATCTCCCTCAGGGACAGGGAATCCTTATCAAACAATTCATCAAAGCACACGCCGTTGATACTGCCCGAACCGTGATCCCAGAATATTACGCCCATTTTATCAGCCGGATAGGAGGCAACAACCCATTTCAGAAAGTTTTTCAGGTTATCGGCATTGCCCATGCTGACTAATTTTTCAGTGCCGACATTGGTGATATCCTGATTTGTCACCACATAACGCTCGGCCTTGTCTGCATGGAACATTTCATTGTTCCATGTTTTGGTACCGCCTGTCTGAATGACAAATTTCACTTTGTCACTGCCTTTGGCTTCCAGCATTTGTTGAATATCGCCGGTAGCGGCGGCAATGTTGGTTTCAAGGTCTGTACCACACATATAGACGAAGATTGTCCAGGTATCCTTTTCACCCATTTTGGTATTCTTTGCAGCCGGACGGGCAATCGTCATCTGACCATTTTGCTGATTAGCGGAAAGTGTCAGAACGTTAACAGAATCGTCTGTTGAGGATGTGCTGTCCTGAGCCTCCTTTTTATCCTCGGAGGCTACTGTGCTGGTTGCTTTATTGGCGACAGAAGCCTGTTGATTGGTGTTGACCTTATCTGATTTTCCGGAACAGCCGGCCGCTGTCATCAGCACCATAGCGGCTAAAATAGCCAGTACTCTTTTTTCATGCTGAATACTCCTTTCTTTAATTGTTGGGACTTTATAAATACTATAATATAATTTTACCATAATATTGCTGTTAGTGCAAGATTATAAAACGGTTAACTCAGGGCTTTTGAATATTAATATGGCTCCCTCTTTGAGGGAGCTGGCAGCTATGCTGACTGAGGGAGTGTAACTTGCGGTCAGTATATATCAGCGAAGCGGGAAATAGAACGATAAACATACCGGGTTTGTCATTTCGAACGCAGTGACGAATCTTTTAAGATCCTTCGCTTACGCTCAGGATGAAATATTGTTTATTTTAATGACAAAAACTGAGTTTATATTGTGATTATTATTAAGTTGTGTTATAATTACACTGATGGCTTGCTTTAGTATCGTTGCTGAATTCAGAGCATGCAATATATATTTTTTGCACCCTGAAACGATATAAGCTCAAAATAATATCAGGAGGTAATTTAATGAAAAGCAAATTATTAAAAAAGCTGTGTGCAGTATTGCTGTCGGAATGTATGCTGTTCGGTGCAGGAACGGTAAAATTAATACCGGCTGTAAGTACAGATCTTTCGGTTGTTGCGGCGGCAACAACGTCAGACGGCAATTTTCAGTACGAAGTCAACGATGATGGTGGTGTTACCGTTACAAAGTATCAGGGAAATGATTATGAAGTTATCATTCCCGACACTATTGACGGTAAAAAGGTAACGTGTATCGGAAACAGAGCATTTTTTAACAACTATGATATTTACTCAGTTATTATCCCGAACAGTGTTAAAAGTATAGAAGAGTATGCTTTTCATGGTTGTGTTAAGCTTGCCTCTGTAAATATTCCCGACAGTGCAGAAATGATAGGAGATTCTGCATTTTATTACTGTAGAAGTCTGACATCTGTGATTATTACAGATGGTGTTTCAAAAATCGGTGAAAGTGCTTTCAGCAACTGCGAAAAACTTAAAACGATATACATTCCCAATAGTGTAAAGATTATAGGAAACAAAGCTTTTTCCGGATGTATAAGTCTGACATCTGTTGATATTCCTGACTCTGTAGTAGTTATAGGGGATAACGCATTTTCCGGCTGCAGCGGTCTTGTTTCTGTCAATATTCCGGAAAATTTATCGGACATTGGAAGCGGAGCATTCTATAAATGCAGCGGGCTTGCAGATGATAACGGTTTTGTTATTGTAAAAGATGTGCTGTATAATTATTATGGTTCAAATAAATATGTTAAAATTCCGGATGGTGTGAAAGCCATTGGAAGCATGGTGTTTTATAACTGCAGAGGTCTGACAGATATCACTATTCCCGATAGTGTAAGAAGTATCGGTACTATGGCATTTTACAACTGCAGAGAACTGACCGATATCAGGATTCCTGACAGCGTAATTGAAATAAAAAGCTGGGCTTTTGCTCACTGTATAGGGCTGTCATCAATTTCTATTCCTGACAGTATTACGAAAATAGAAGAATTGACATTTTCAGAATGTTCAAACTTGACCTCGGTTACAATTCCTGACAGTGTTATCATTATAGAGCGGGCTGCATTTAACCTCTGCAAAAATCTGACCATCAACGGTGAAGCAGGCAGTTATGCGGAAACCTATGCAAGGGGAAACGGCATTAGGTTTCAAGCTGTTATTTTCCCTTTGAGCAACAAATCTTTCATTTCTGCCGATTCGGAGATTCTTGGTAATAGTGTTAAGGTTAACTTTGCATCGACAGGCGGCACAGGTACCAAAAAGTATGCCGTATGGTATAAGAAGTCAACGGCTTCAAGCTGGACTCAGGCTCAGGATTACAAAGACAATGCATCAGTTTCCTTCACT
>JBGVAQ010000014.1:0-2104 GCA_045224775.1 Acutalibacteraceae bacterium
TACAGGAACAAGTTATCGCCGAACTAAGAGAAGAGTATCCTGATTATGTTCCCGTGGATGCTATATCATTGCCTTCTGTTCTTTCAAATATCAATAACAGAACTGACAAGCAATTCGTAATAATAATTGATGAGTGGGACTGTATTTTTCGTGAGGATAAAAACAACAGAAAATTACAAGAGGAATATATAAATCTTTTGAGGGGACTTTTTAAAGGAATACCTGCCGAGGGGTTTACTGCTCTTGCCTATATCACAGGCATACTTCCGATAAAAAAATATGGCACACAGTCAGCACTGAATAACTTCCGTGAGTTTACAATGCTCAATCCGATGGGAATGGCAGAATTTATCGGTTTTACTGAAAACGAAGTCAGTGAACTATGTGAGGAATATGGTGTGCAATTTGATGAAATGAAACAATGGTATGACGGATATTCCTTTAAGAAAGAGAAACATATATACTGTCCCAATTCTGTAATAGAAGCAATAACTAATGAAGAGTTTAATAACTACTGGACTAAAACGGAAACATACGAGCTACTCACGTCATATATTGCAATGAATTTTGACGGTCTTAAACAGAAAATAGTTGATATGTTAGCCGGAGAAAGATGCAAAATCGATTCGGATACATTCCAAAACGATATGACATCTTTTAAGAATGCTGATGATATTATAACCCTGTTGATTCATCTCGGATATCTGGCTTATGACAGCGAATATGAAGAAGCATACATTCCAAACAGTGAGGTTCGTTCCGAAATGGTCAGAGCGGTAAAAGCAGATGGCTGGGATGAAGTTTACAAAGCAATAACAGATTCAGAAAAGCTGCTGAAGGCAACATGGGCAATGGAAGAAGACAGGGTAGCTAAAATGATACACGATGTCCACACAGCCAATTCATCGAGCCTTGTCTATAACAATGAAATTTCTCTTTCCAGTATCATTATGCTTGCCTATTACAGTGTCGCAAAGGATTATACGGTCATCAGGGAACTGCCGACAGGCGAAGGCTTTGCAGATATGGTATTTATCCCAAAACGGTCAGTTACCGTCCCCGCAATGATTATCGAGTTAAAGTGGGATAAGAGTGCCGGGGGAGCGATAGGCCAGATCAAAGACAAAGGTTATGTTGATACATTGAAAGAGTATAAAGGCAATCTTTTGCTGGTAGGTATCAACTATGATAAAAAGACAAGAGTACATCAATGTAAGATTGAAAAGTACGAAATGAAATGACAAAATGTCTATGATGGAAATAGAAATTGATATACAAAAGCCCCTCACTACCGGCATTGTTCCGATTGTGAAGAGCTTAGTAACTGATTGGAACAGGGTACTCGGTTTTTTGGCTGAGTACCCTGCTTTTTGTTTTATATTACAGACATATTGGCTTATAGGACAAGGCTTTATCTGCAATTTGCTCCGGTGTGAGATTATCCCAGAAAATATAATCTGAAATGTTCGGATCGATTACACCGTTTTTTAGTTTATCAACAAAGCTGTTGATTTCTTCTTCGGAATGATTCTCGACATCCAATATCTGATTTATCAGATCAATAATTTGCTCTTTTGACCATAATTCCATTTTACCACCTCCCTCATTTATTCAGCTTCTGATCTGCTCCATAATATACGGATCCTTGATCTTGCTGTCCTCGGCAAAGGTCAGTACCTTTGTCATTATCTCAGCGGTTTTCGGGTCTTCATCAATGAACGGCAGGAACAGCTTGCTCTTTTTGCCTACTGCAAGCACATTGATCTGATGACCTCCGACCTTGTGTATTACGCCGCTGCCAAGATGAACGGTATATTTCCCATGAACTCCGTCAATAAAGGCATGATTCTTCTCAAAGTGTACATTCCTGATGCCGAACAGCGACAGATTGAATTCAAGGATAACACGGCGCATTTCAACTGTTGAATGGCTCGTTTCAGGATCAACTCCGCCTGCGTGTGCAACACTGACTGCAAGGTCAACATCACGCATTATCTCTGAATAGATAATATCCGGTACATCCTCTATATTCAGCAGCACTCCTGTCTTTCTGTCGGCAAAGAATACACCCTCAAGCGTCGGGGCTTCAATATCTCCGGGGGAG
>JBGVAQ010000015.1:0-2185 GCA_045224775.1 Acutalibacteraceae bacterium
AGGATCAGAATCAGGGTTATACAGGCTTTGTCTATAACAATGAGAGTCTCACTCCCAAGGATGTGCTTCTCTATACACTGAATCACATAAAAGTGCAGAATCCCCTTGCCTATCAGGCTGTTGCCTATAATCATTATTACAGATCCTATGCGCCCGACACCATCAAAACAAAGCCTCTCAAAATATTCTATTTTGAACAAGATACCTTTCATAATGTTTCAACATTTTCCTATGACTCAGAAATCAATTCTGTCATAGTCAACGCAAAAGCCACCGGCGCTACAGGCCGTCAGACCGTAAAGGTGCAGTACAGACAAGACAGTGACGATGCGTGGACGACCTCCTATGCACCCACCTCCGTTGTTCCCCTGAAAAGCGGCTACACCTACGAGTTCCGCACGGTCATCTCCGATGAGGCCGGCCACAAAGAAACCAGCGAGACATTCTTCTATGAAACTCCCGGATTTGTGGAAGCCAAGGAGCCATATATAGACAGCGATGGAGATTATAAGCTGGGAAATGTGGCACATTTTACCTATCAGGGCAAATATTTCGCCGTAAACGAGGACGGCAGCATAGGTGAGGAGCTGAGTGATGTCACCTTATCCTACTTTGTGTTCCAGCCTCTTGATGACGGCACCTATCAGATCAGCTATTATACCGGCTCGTATGATAAACTGGAAAACGATGAGCTTGTCCTCCCCAAAACCTTCAATGGCAAAAGGATAACTGTTATCGGTACGGGAACGGGAAAGATAGACAATACAAGCTTGTTTATGAGCAAGGCAACAGGTCAGCGGAAAAAGTTTACACTTGTGCTGAACGAAAACATCAGGGAGATCAGACCGTTTGCTTTCTACAGCACATCCGTCATAAAACTGACGGGCAATACAACAGGGCTTTACAAGCTGGGGATATGTTCATTTGGCTATATTAGTAACGCTATTGATGTGCAGCTTGACTATCCCGGACAGATCGAAACGAAAGAAGGCTGTTTTTACCACGAAAAGGTTACCATTCATCTCAGACACACCACGACCTTCTCCAATAACAACCTCACCGATAAGACCGTCACCTACGACTTTACAGATGCCCATCTTTACGGCGAACCCACGTGGAGATGGTCTGGCGATCACAGCAGTGCCAAGGCGACCTTCATCTGTGCCGATACAAGATGCGGACATAAGGAAACCGTTGACGCCGTGGTCACGAAGGTCAGCAGTATAACCTATAAGGCATCTGTTGAATTTGAAGGCAAAACTTATACCGACACCTACACTGTCCCGCATACCCATACCTATAGTGAGCCTGTATGGAACTGGTCAGAGTCATTCAGCAAAGCCTCCGCTGCCTTCACCTGTACTGATCCGGACTGCGGACATGAAGAAATCGTTGGTGCGGTTGTCACCAAAACCGATAATGACGGAAAACCAACATATACGGCAACCGTTGAGTTTAATGGACAGACTTATACAGATACGAAAACTGTCGGTTACGTTCCGAGAACGGAGCCTTATATTGACAGCACCGGCGCATATATTCCCGGTATCATCGAGCATTATGAGTTTGAAGGCAAAAACTTTGCCAAGAATGCGAACGGCAGTATTGGTGAGGAATTGAGCGATATTACTTTTTCTTACTTTGACTTTGACCTCCTTGACGATAATACCTACCGTATCATCCGTTACAAAGGTACCTACGAGGCACTGACTAACGATGAACTGGTCATCCCCAAAACCTACAACGGTAAAAAGATCACTGTGATCGGTGATGGCAGAGACTTTTTTATCCATGCACAGGGCAAGATAAAATATGTTCATCTTGTTTTGAATGAAAACATTACAAAAATCGAGAGCGTTGCATTCCGATATGCAATGCTTAGAAGAGTGCAGGGCAATACCTCCGGGTTGTTAGCTATCGGTTCCGAGGCATTTTCAGGTGCGAGAACCTTCGACGGATATTTGTCCATAAACATTGATTATACCGGCGAGGTTCGGGTTGCTTCGGGTGCCTTCAATCAGATCACAAGGGTCATTTTCAATCTGAAACATGAAACGACACTTTCTCTTGATAATTCCGGAGAAGGAAGAAGACAATATAATTTCACCGACGCACATATCTACGGAGAACCGGTATGGACATGGTCTGACGACCACAGCAAGGCAAATGTTTCCCTGACCTGTAC
>JBGVAQ010000016.1:0-4277 GCA_045224775.1 Acutalibacteraceae bacterium
CCTGTTGCCTTATATGCATCTCTGAAAGGAAGTCCCTTTTTAACGAGATAGTCTGCACAGTCGGTAGCGTTTATAAATCCGTTTGCGGCAGCCTTTCTCATGTTTTCGGGAATGACTTTCATTGTATCTATCATCGGAGTAAAGGCTGTAAGGCACATCTTTACTGTATCAACAGCGTCAAATATTGCTTCCTTATCTTCCTGCATATCCTTGTTGTATGCAAGGGCGATGCCCTTCATTACTGTAAGGAGTGTCATAAGGTCTCCGAAAACCCTGCCAGATTTTCCTCTTACGAGTTCGGCTATATCGGGGTTTTTCTTCTGCGGCATGATACTTGAACCTGTTGAGAATGCATCATCAAGCTCCACGAATTTGAATTCCCAGCTGCACCACATGATTATTTCCTCAGAAAATCTTGAAAGGTGAACCATAATTATTGAAAGTGCAGACGCAAGCTCCATACAGAAATCACGGTCTGAAACACCATCAAGACTGTTCTGACATATATCTGCAAAACCAAGAAGCTTTGCTGTGATAGTTCTGTCGATAGGATATGTGGTTGTGGCAAGTGCGCCGCTGCCGAGCGGCATACTGTCTGTATGTCTGTATGCACATTCAAGTCTGTCAACGTCCCTGAGCAGCATTTCCGCATAAGCCATAAGATGATGTCCGAAAGTTATGGGCTGTGCTCTCTGGAGATGTGTATATCCCGGCATAACTGCCGCAGAATATTCCTCAGCCTTATTGCAGAGTACTCCGATAAGCTCCTTTACCTGAGCTTTTATATTCTGTATCTCCTTTTTCAGATACAGACGTATATCAACAGCTACCTGATCGTTCCGGCTTCTTGCGGTATGAAGTCTTTTACCTGTCTGACCGAGCCTTTCGGTAAGCTCACCCTCTATGAATGTATGTATATCCTCGGCATTGGGATCTATCTGAAGTTTGCCGCTGTCTATATCGGCAAGTATGCCTTCAAGTCCCTTGATTATAGCTTCGGATTCGCTTTTCTCGATTATTCCGCACTCACCTATCATTGCTGCGTGTGCGATACTGCCCTCTATATCCTCACGGTACATACGGCTGTCAAAGCTTATGGATGAATTGAAATCATTTGTTTTTTTGTCTATCTCTTTTGAGAATCTTCCTGCCCAGAGTTTCAAGACCGTCACTCCCTGTTTTATTTTTACGTTCTGTTATAAACGACAGTCGGGCGGACAATGAATTTTCACTGTTCGCCCTGACATATTTCCGTTATATCAATGGATATTATTCCTTGATAAGATTTTTCTTTGCCTGTACCTTGATCGGAAGTCCGAAGAGGTTAATGAATCCTGCTGAATCCTTCTGGTTATAAACCTCATCCTCGTCAAAGGTAGCTATATCGGGATCATAAAGTGAATAAGGTGAAGTAACACCTGCATCTATTATGTTGCCCTTATAAAGCTTAAGCTTAACATCTCCCGTAACGGTTTCCTGTGTTGAATCGACAAATGCCGAAAGAGCCTTACGGAGCGGTGTGTACCACTGACCGAAATATACAAGCTCTGCAAAACGCAGACCTACTTCCTGCTTGTAGTGATATGTATCTCTGTCGAGTGTGATCTCCTCAAGCTTGTTGTGTGCATGATAGAGGATAGTTCCGCCGGGTGTTTCATATACACCTCTTGACTTCATGCCTACAAGTCTGTTCTCAACGAGATCTACTATACCGATACCGTTTTCACCGCCGAGCTGATTAAGCTTCTTAACTATCTCAACAGCTCCGAGCTTTTCGCCGTCTATTGCTACAGGAATACCCTTTTCAAACGATATTGTTACATAGGTCGGCTTATCGGGAGCCTGCTCAGGTGAAACGCCAAGCTCAAGGAAGCCTTCCTTATTGTACATAGGCTCGTTTGCGGGATCCTCAAGGTCAAGTCCCTCGTGTGAAATATGCCAGATATTTTTATCCTTTGAATAGTTTGTTTCTCTTGTTATTTTAAGAGGAATATTGTGTGCCTCTGCGTAGTCAATCTCCTCATCTCGTGATTTGATGTTCCACTCTCTCCAGGGTGCGATTATCTTCATATCAGGAGCGAATGCCTTTATTGCAAGCTCAAATCTTACCTGATCGTTGCCCTTACCTGTGCAGCCGTGGCAGATAGCATCTGCGCCCTCTTTAAGAGCTATCTCAACTATTCTCTTTGCAATTATCGGTCTTGCAAAAGATGTACCGAGAAGATACTTGCTCTCATATACTGCATCAGCCTTTATTGTCGGGAATACATATTCCTCGATAAATTCCTTGTTAAGATCCTCTATGTAGAGCTTAGAAGCGCCTGTTGCGATTGCCTTTTCCTCAAGACCGTCAAGCTCTGTTCCCTGTCCTACGTCACCGGAAACTGCAATTACCTCACAGTTGTCATAGTTTTCCTTGAGCCAGGGAATGATTATAGATGTATCAAGTCCGCCCGAATATGCCAGAACTACTTTTTTTATATCGCCCATTTTTACGACCTCCGTTACTGTGTTTATTACGATATTTATTATACACCTTTTTTGCATAAAATCAAGTGATTTTTGAATATTTATTCAAGCACCTCTATTTTTGATTATTCTTACATCATGTATTGAACATATACCGTTGTTTTTTATATAAATTATCTCAAAACAGAGATACATCAAGCCCTCCTGATACCTTTTATTCTATATATTTCACCTCATGTCAGCATAGGACAATGAAAAAATATACATTTATACATCAAAAAATGTATATTTACTTTTGCTATTCTATTTTTGTTCAGTCCGTGGTATAATATACTAAAAACATCACGGAGGGACAAATATGGTAAATTTTGAAAAAGCAGACACAACCGCACTCAGCGGAGATTTCTTCACAAAGCTCAACAAGGAATGGATGCTCGTCACGGCAGGAAAAGAAAACGCTTTCAATACAATGACTGCAAGCTGGGGCGGTATCGGCGTACTCTGGAACAAAAACGTATGCTTCGTTTTTATCCGCAAGAGCCGTTATACTCTTGAATTTATCGACAGGAATGACCGCTTTTCACTCTCATTCTTCAACGGTGAAATGATGAAGGAGCTTGTTTACTGCGGAAGAAATTCGGGCAGAGATGTCGATAAGATAAAAGAAACAGGTCTTTCACCTGTTTTTGATGATGATATAACATATTTTGAGCAGGCATCAATAGTACTCAAATGTAAAAAGCTCTACAAGCAGACTATGACAGCGGAAAGCTTTATTGACAAAACCATCATAGATAAATGCTATGCAGACGATGACTGGCACGAAGTATTCGTTGCTGAGATCGAGGAAGTGCTTGTCAGGAAATGAGGAATGTTCTTATAACAGGTGCTTCAAGGGGCATAGGTGCGGAAACAGCACATATATTCGCAAAAAACGGCGATCGTGTATTCATCAATTACAACAGATCCGAAAATGCCGCACGTTCACTTCAGAGTGAGCTTTCAGCCTGCGGATATGATACGGTGCTTGCAAAAGCCGATGTATCAAACTCAAAAGAAGTAAATGAAATGTTTGAAAATATATGCCGTGAATACGGCGGAATAGACGTACTTGTAAACAATGCGGGCATATCTCAGATAAAACTCTTTACTGATATAACAGACGATGACTGGAACACAATGATTTCGGTAAATCTTTCGGGAGTATTCTACTGCTGCCGTGCGGCTCTGCCCTATATGATAAAAAAACAGCATGGAAGGATAATAAACATTTCTTCAATGTGGGGACAGGTCGGCGGTTCATGCGAGGTGCATTATTCCGCCGCAAAGGCAGGAATTATCGGTCTGACAAAGGCTCTTGCAATGGAAGAAGGTCTCAGCGGAATAACAGTCAACTGTATTGCGCCGGGAGTAATAGCTACCGAAATGAACTCTCATCTTTCCGAGCAGGACATTTCCGCACTCAAAGACGAAACTCCGACAGGCACTATCGGAACACCGTCAGATGTTGCAAATGCCGTATTTTTCCTTGCCTCAGAATCTGCCTCATTCATCACAGGTCAGACACTGGGCGTAAACGGCGGATTTGTCGTAAACTGAACACGCAAAAAAGCAGACACAATCATTTGTGCCTGCTTTTTGTTTGCCCTGATATTCTTTTATCTGCCAAGTTCCTCGGCTCTTGCAGTACATGCCGCCATAGCATCAACTATAGCCTTCGGAACTTCTCTTTCATTGAGTACTTTCAATGCTTCGATTGTAGTACCGCCCTTTGAAGAAACCTTTTCAATGAGTGTTTCGGGAGTATC
>JBGVAQ010000017.1:0-2270 GCA_045224775.1 Acutalibacteraceae bacterium
CGGGAATGGAAAGACCAGTGGGAAGGAAATCCGACGCTCAGAAGCAAAATAAGGGCCGATATGGATGCTGCCATAGCATGCAGCAGGACAGAAAGGGAATTTGCTTCGGTTATGAGAGACATGGGATATCAGTTCATTCTCGAGTCAGAGACCGGAAAATGGCTCAAGTATCCGAAGATCAGACTTCCCGGTTCAGATAGGTGCGTGAGGCTTAAGACATTGGGACCAGGCTATGACGTTGACGATTACAGGCCAAGGATATTAAGGAACACCCTGATGCCGGCAGATCCGTTTGCTGATATTGATAACGTCCCGTTAAAGTCGAAGATAGACAGAACTGTCTCAAGGCTTGAAAGAGCAGGATTACGTGTAGTGATCACGTATCACGGAATGCAGCTCAAAGCCTGCGTGATCAGGCGTAAATACCGTGAATACCCGCCTGAACTGGTAAAGGACATCAGAAAGCTCGATAGGTATGTAAAGCTTCAGGAGTTCACAAGGAAGAACAAGCTTGATACCCCGCAGCAGATCGAGAGCATGAAAAAGGAACTCCGAAGGCAGATCTCGGCCATTGCTGAACGGCGGGAAGAGTGCCGATATTATGCAAAATATTGGGAGAGACATAATGTTCCGGTATATGTGAATATCTGGAAACAGGCGGCAAAGGAGAAGACCGACCAGATGAAACCGCTCTATCGGGAACTCCGCATGTGCGATGAACTCATGAAGACCGGTCCTCTGGCCCGAGCGAATGCCATAGCCCTGGTACAGCAGCGTTTCAGAGAGGAAGAAAGAAGACGATTTAGGAAGGAACTCGAGAAGACGAGATCTGCCCAACCGCACACCAGGTAAAGATTAGCCCCAATGTTCCACGTGGAGCATTGGGGTATATCTGTTGTTTTGAGATGGTGATAGTATTACTCTAATTATTAAGTGATATTCAGCGGAGGATAATAAACGGACTATGTTCAGAATAGCGTTATGTGATGATAATCATGCATTTCTGGAATATGAATATAATGTAATATGCCGTTACATGACTGAACGTAATATTGAATTTCAGTGTAATATCTTTTTGTCGGGACAGGAATTGATACAAAAATACAAAGCACTCGAAGAGTACAATCTTTTCATATTGGATTATGACATGGATGGATTAAACGGGTTTGAAACAGCACGCAAAATATATGACTTGTCTCCGGAAGCCAAGATAGCATTTGCAACGAACTACTACGACTTCACCAGAGAAGGATACAAATATAACGCTGTAAGGTATCTTGTTAAGCAGGAGAGATCTTTCAAAACCGATCTGATAGAGTGCATAGAACATGTTCTCAGAACAGAACGCAAAAAAACAATCCTATTAGAATTGAGTGATGGTGTTCTTGAAGTTGCTATAGACGACATAGTTTATATTACCAGCAACAGGCATTATATCGAGTACTTTGTTAAAGAAAGAAAAACGACATTCTACATCAGAAGATGCAGCCTTGATGATGCACTAAGGGAACTTCCGAAACAGTTCATAAGAGTTCATCAGAGGTTTGTTGTAAATCTTAAGAATGCGAAACAGATAAAAGGAAATCAAATAATTATCACAACGGGTAAAGATGAGAGTAAAGAGATACCTATAGCAAGAAACAGATTTGATGAAGTCAACAGGCAGTTTTGTTTGGCAAAAGGGGAAATACTATGATCTATGACTTTTTCAATGCAACAGTTTTTGTTATATTAGCCCAATTATTCTGCGATACTTTTCTTGAACGCAAAAAGCTTTCTCCTGTTTGGAGTGGTGCAATCTCGCTGCTTTGGATATTGACAGTTTTTATTGCAGGAAATGTATTTGAAGATTACCTCTTACTTAGGATTATAGTAGTTATAGTAATCAACATTGCAATTTCGCTGTTAATTTATAAGAAAATAAATACAATTATGTCAATAGTGGTTCCATTCTTGTTTTATGTAATGGCTATAGTTTGTGAATTCTTTGTGATTGCCATACACAGGTACTTAGATCCAAATATGAGAATCGAGAAGCTTATGGATAGCGATATCTCGATATATATGGGAGTTGCAAGTCAGTTCATTCAGCTTGCTGTCGTATTTTTAATTCGTCGCCTGTTTCACAAGTCTGAAACAAATCAAATCAGTTCAAAAATATGGTTGACATATACTGTTTTTCCATTGTATTCATTGATCCTGATAGCTTTATTTGCTTATAGTTTTGAAGGAACACTTAATGGATTTCAAAAGAATGCATTTACATTTAT
>JBGVAQ010000018.1:0-4653 GCA_045224775.1 Acutalibacteraceae bacterium
TTCAGCGGGACTCATTCCCCTTTAGGCGATAAGATTGGTCTGCCGATAATAAGGCTCATACAGATTCGTCAGGTCCTCGAAGAGCAACGGGGCTTGTGGATAATTATTTTTTACGCCGATACGCATTCTCATATCACTGATTGGTGCAATAATCGGTGCGTCACGCTCCGGATTGATGTACACCGTCGGATAAATGAAGAATGTATCCACAGGTTTATTCGTATTCTCCGGCAGATGAAACCAGTTATTCCTGTCAGAATAATCAGTAGGTGTGCCGACAAGGTTTGTTACTTTGTAGCCTGACATGGGATTCCTCCTCCCTAAAAGCACTTTTTAGTGCCTTCATTGTTCCGACGTCATTCGAAATCCTATGATCTGACGTAGAAACATATCTTGTTCGGCTTTTTTTAATTCTCTAAATACCTCTACTAATTTTTGCTCTTTTTGAGATAGTTTTTCATCTTTCACTACTTCGTTGATGCCTTGCAGCAAGTATGTTCTGGAAACGCCTAAATACTCCGCTATCCTGTTCAGATGCTTCAAATATGATTTTCCGTTATCATATTTCCATTTCGTAAATGCGCCATTGCCCAACCCAAGATACTTGGTTACATCCTGTTGATTTACTCCCTTTTCCTTCATTGTTTCCAGAATCCTGTTTAAAACCGGTTCATCAGCAACTGTTCTGGTTGTATTTCTCATTTTAATGTCCCTTATCCTTTTGAAAAGCTATTGACATTGCCCTTTATTGTGCTATTATAAAGTTGAGAGCCCGTTGCATTCCTTAATGCCTTGAGCATTCTGAAGGAGACTGGGCCGGCGGTATTTTGCGGGTTTAGTCATGTCGCATCTAGCACCTGGAGGAGTTTTGTCTTCTTTTACCGCCCTCATTCAATAATACCACCAGGCATTGTTAATAGCTATAGTTCTATTGAATGAACGGTAATCCGAAAGACCTTGCGTAATGCATCTATCTTTGCAGATTGATACGACGAAACCCTTTGACAACTTCATAATTCATTTTCGGAAAGGGGGTTGGGGTGAACTATGCCCCTATGCTGTCATGGTAATTTCTGAGAAATACTGCAAGATTGCTGCTGATTCACCTCCCGTTTCTGATACTTCGGTTTTCCGTAATGAGGTTGACGTGCCCAAAACAGTATCGTGGAGCACTTCCCCTGATGACGGTGTCGAAGTGATGCCTACCAAGGATTACGGTATAGGTATTGATTGCCATAGTCGCTTCCTTGAAATCATTGTCCTCGTCAAACGTGATTCCGATTATTTTGAATACTGCCGTGAAGTGGATACCAGTTGGAACTCCATTAAAGAGGCATACAAATGGGTACTTCATGTGCTACATGCCTGCGCTGTTCCACCAGTTCGATTGTCTTCCCCTCTTCATTACTGCATTGAATCAACATCTACCTATCATCTTCCTGTCCTTCTTGCCTGGGAAGGTTCCCCTTGTGTCATCAATCCTTCTCTCGCCGGAGCAACTAAGCGTAAAACTGACAAACTTGATGCTCGTTTACTTGCAATCCATGACCTGACAGGAATCTGGCGTCCGTTCTATGTGATTTCAGCTGACGTACAGGATCTTCGTGTCCTGATCGGACAACGGGACTATTATTCCCGGTCTGCCACCCGTATCGGTAACAGGATCAATTCGACAATCCTGAAGTTGGTTATACCGTTGGCCGTGAAGGAAGCGTCATAAAAAATGATACTATCAGAAGTATGGTCGAAAACCTGATCTCCGATAATCCTCTCCCCTTTTCACAAGACTTACCTCCCGACAGAATTCCCCTCTCAACCCGAAGTGTTCTCCGTGAAGATTACAAACAGTTTGATGATTTCTCACAACGTATATCTGAATACAACCAGATCATTCGAGATAAAGCTTACGAAATGGACTGGCCGATCCGTGATGGGAAATCCATTTCCGGCAGGGAACTAATTCCCATTCTGATGACTGCACCCGGTGTAGGTGAACGGACTGCAATTACCTGGCTTGCCAACATCGTTGATCCAACCCGTTTTCCCAATCAAAAGGCAGTCGCTGCTTACTGCAGCCTTGATCCGAGTCTGAAGATCAGTGCACAGAAAGTTACCAGCACAAAGAAACGCAAGGGCAATAAGGCTCTTCATTCTGCGTTATGCATGTCAGCCAGCATTATCATCAGTTATCACAGCGAATTCTTTGGACGTTGGGGATATCGTATCTATCAGCAAACCGGTAAATGGAAAAAGGCAACGAATGCTGTCGCTCGACGTCTTTCCACTGCTTTATATTTCATGAATCTGAATGCGATGCCTTTTTCTTATAACAATTATCAGCTCACCAAAGAGATTTCTGTTCTTGATCTGCCCCTTGATAGTCTTGAAAAACTTAACCACAGTTTTCACCGTTACATTCCCATACTGAAATCTATCGGGATTTCCCGTACGCAACCGCTTGTTCGTGCGTACTACGCATGCGAACTTTATGGCTGCAAAGGACTTGGTCCACGCTTTTATACACTTGTTAAAGAATTTATCGATAACCAGGACCATTACCGGGAGCTTTACAATGATTATCTTCTGACCCAACAGTAAAAGGAGGTCCCTGATTATGTCACCACGTAGAAAAGCATCTTCAGAACCCACGTTGTCGAATTCAACCTTCGAGCCTGGGCTTTACATTATTGGCTCCATTACCAATCGTACCAGGCGGTATATAACCACAAATGCCAATCCAAACACGGAAATCGTTACCTATACGATTCTGGACGATCATGATCATCGGTTCTATGTTGATGATTTTGCTCCAGCTTCTTATTTCGAAGTATCGCAATCTGTCACTCTTCCGGTTTATATCAAACCGTATAAAAAGAAAAACGGCGATGCAGCCTATACCTTATGCATTCAGAAGAACTATCATCCGATTACGAAAGGTGAGGCATTCTAAGCATCAGTCTCCGGTGCTTTTAGATGCCCGACTTACTGACGCCCTGCGGGGCGTCATACTTTGTCTCCTTATAAGGATTTTTTCTATTGTACATCATATTGGAGAATGGCTTCAGAGGGGTTTTTCAGCTCCTCACACTGATCATAAGAACCCGGCTGCCCTCTGGGTCATATCTCCTACCCCGCTGTGATACCCACAAGGCTTATAAGACTGCCGATCCGGCTGCACCGTGTTCTTCTCACACCAGATCCCTTCCTATATATAATGCCGGTTTCTTGTCCTGTGGAGATCGCCCTTCCACTCTGATCCCCGCCGCTATCTCCTCCCGCTGTCTTGTCCACACCATCCGGTCACCGCTCACACTGATCATAGCTCTCACCCACTCATGACCACACTGGATTTGATGGCCACACCGTCCGATCTGGGCTGCGATTGAAGCGGAATGTGTGCAAAAGAAAAGAGATCCAGCTTTATTCAAGCCAGATCTCTTCTTTATTTATTGGATGAGGTAGACTATTGCGTTACGTCAAATCTTTGTGAAGTTAATCTTTCTGTACTCATTAGTTGATTATTGAAAGCCACTTCATAGCCATCCTCCTTCACGACCACCTTGTCCAGGTAGCGGATGACAAGATCGTTATTGAAAGCCTCCATCCCCGCCGTCATCTCCTGCTGTGATGATCTCCATCTTCGTTGCTCACACTCTGATCCCCGTCTTCGTTGCCCACACGATACTCCCCGGTGTGAGCATGGAGCCGCTGATCTGGATTCCTTCATCATTCCCGATGCTCCGATCTCGGCATACATTGCATCCACGCAATCACCGGATATACCTTTTCACGCAGCACCGCATCAAACCGATTCTCCGGTTTTCCCGCACACAGCTCCGCATATCGCTCAGCGACAGCTCCTGTCATCTCATACCCTTCCAGAGATGGACACAGGCCTGCGATCGCCGGGTAGAAATTCTCACTAAGCCACTTGTCAAATCTTTCTACTGTCATAAATCTTTTTCTCCTTTTTAAGTTCTGTGTTCTTTGATTCGCTCACAGGGTTTTGATTGTGTTCTGTTAATTGCTCACAGTTAGATTATGCCCATCCTGATGCGATGATACGCAGCAGAGACGGACGGGTTGATACGTTGCTTCACCCCCTTTCCGTTGCCCACACTGGCCTGCACCGTGTGGATAAATGAAAATAGAGACCTGGCTTTTACACCAGATCCCCGTCTTCGTTGCCCACACAGCCCTCACCCCGCCAGTCTGGAAAGGTACCAATCCCTGTGATCAGATCCTCACCCGCTGTGACAGCCACATGGTGATGTAATGCTGATCTGGGCTGCGCCGTGTGGATATAAAAAAACAGAGACCTGGCATTATAAACCAGATCCCCTCAATAGCTCCTTATCTTCCCACGCGCTATACTCTATTACATGGCCAGATCTTCTTCATCAAATCATGATTAATAATGTTTACCCATAGCTTTCAAAGAGCCTTTTCGATCATACATTCTCTGGTCGGCTCGCTCAAAGACCCTGCGATAGCTGTTATCGTATCCTGGACGGAAAACAGCAAGTCCGCTGGCAATGACAAACTCTCCGCGATGAAGATTTTCCTCGATCTGTGTTTCAAAAGCGGCAAGCAACTTTTTTCTATTTTGATAATCTTCACCTTCAAGAAAAGCAACAAATTCATCCCCACCAA
>JBGVAQ010000019.1:0-4105 GCA_045224775.1 Acutalibacteraceae bacterium
AATAGTGTATTTGTTTTGACGATCTGTAAGAAAAAGATCAATACATCCTATTTCATCACAAATTTTATCATCAAAAATGTGCTTGTAATTCTGATATTTTTCCGAATTTGTGCCAAAATTGTAATTCGTCAGGTATTTCTTTACGGAGAATATCAATCCCATCTATACTATCTGAAATAAACATTCTCGTCACCTCATTTACATTATGAATCAATTATATCACATATCATTACAAGACTTCAATCTATATTCAACAATTATGCCATAAATCATACTCATATTTCATCATTGCTGTTGAAAGCAACCACAAAATATGGTAAGATTTATTTAATGATACTGGAACTTTAACAGGAGGTAAATATGGAGCTGAATGTAAATGTAAAATCCGTTTCCGGGAAGAAAAACAGGATAACTACGATCCCTGTCACCTACAGCCGGGACGAAATGACCGTGCGGGAGCTTATTGAGGAAACCGTTCAATTCTGCGTAAGCGACTACAATAAGAGAAAAGAAAACGGCGAGCTTCTTCGTGCGCTTCTGCCGCAGGAAATTGAAGACAAGGCCGCGCAGGGCAAAATATCCTTCGGGGTTATCTACGGTGAAAAGGACGCAGATCTGAAAAAAGCCACGGATGATGCTGTCGGGGCTTTTTCTGACGGAGTTGTTGCAATATTTGCTGATGAAAGACGGCTTGAAAGCCTTGACGAGGAATTAAAGCTATCGGAAATACAAAGCCTGACATTTATTAAGCTCATAATGCTTGCGGGCAGGATGTGGTAAAGGAGGATAAATAAATGAGTATGGATTACGAAAACGACCTCAAAAAATTTGATAAGAAGTTCATTGAGGAACATAAAAAAGAAATATCTGCTCTCAGCAAACGGGAAAAATCTGTTTTTGATCAGATAATGAAAGAGCATTGGGTGGATTCGGAACAGACAGGCGCTATCGAAGATCTGAACAGTTATTTTGACAAGAATTATTCAAAGCTTGTCAGGCTGATGATACCGCCGCAGTTTATTGATGATTTCAGGTATATGCTCGGTAAATTCATAGAATTTCAGTACAGCGAAGGATACGACCGCCGCAGTTTCCGGAGCAGGGATTATTCGCCGTTTCTGCAAAGAGCATTCCATTTGATGGCGGCTTACTATCTTATGGGATTCCGCGGTACAGACATAAACGATATGGGCAAATATATTTCCGGCAAGGACTGCCCTTATGGCGAGGAACTGAACCGCCGCAAAACCTACTATATCGAACACTATATTATCGCTGCCCGTATAGACAAGGGTGATACATCAGTTATTGAAACCGTAAAGGAAATGATGAACAGTGAGCGAAATACAGAAATACTGACCGTTTCTGTTATCCGTGCGGTTTTCTGCTGCGATAATACGGAGCTGCATGATCTTATGTGCAAATTGCTTGTTGCCGCAAGACTTTCCGAGGGTCTGCGTCAGTCCATCTGCGAAAATGCAGATTTCGGTACGGCACAGTCATTCTTAAGCCTTGTAAAAACGATTCAGGAAAATAACCTCATCCGCTTTTCATCCGTAAAGCGTGCAATAGGCACATGGACGGGTCTTTGCCGCTATGAAGACCCCGACCGCCTTGCAGAAAAAATGCTTGATGATATCCCCTATGTCCTTGAAAGCTATGATAATGCCGTTTCAAAGATAATGACATCTGACCCTGTGGATATTTATATGGGAATATGGGGCATCGGGTTTTATGATGTACATAAGGCACTTCAAACTATCAGGGAACTTGTGGGTGTTCCCGGAGAAAAACGCATTACAACAACAATGGACAAAATAAAAGGACTATTTGGCAAGCAGAAAAAAGAACAGTCCGAAAGTGAAACAATAGTTTTCGAGCCGGAGGAAATACATCTTCTGACAATAGGATACTTCTGTTGGAATTTGGGTTATCCTGAAACGGCTATGCGTATCGCTCTCACCGTGACCGAAAAATATCTGGATAATTATAAGCTTTTCGCTGTTATGGAAAACAGCTATCCTTTTGGTTTGTTTGTACGCTATTACCGCCGTGAGGAACCGGTTTTCAGAAAAGAGGTTCACAAGGATAAAGCGCTTGCAGCAAAGCATTATGAAATAATGCGCAATATGTACGAGAAAATGCCGCATAAAGAAGAAAAATATGCGCCGCTTCTTTATCCCTGGTTCAGCGCGTCAATTTCAAAAAGCAGTTTTCTTTTCCGTATGCTTGACTGTGCTCTTGTTATGGCTGATGATGAAAAGATCGACTTCATAAGCGATAAGATAACGGAAATTGATGCGGATCACAGAGCCTATGCCATAGAAGAAATAGGAAACGCAATGCGTACACCAAAACAGCGTGAAACTGTTGTAAATGCCGTTGCGGATAAGGAAAGCGGTACTCGCAGAACTGCCGTTGAGATACTTCAGAAAACAGGACTCAGTGACAGTGAATACAAAACCATTGAAGGTTTTGCAAAATACAAAACCGCAGACCTGCGCTCCGGCATTATTGATCTGCTCAAAATGCGCAAGGACAAGGAGCTTGAGGAAAGCATTATCCGAATGATATCGGCTAAAAATGAAAATATCCGTCTTGCCGCTCTTGACCTTTTGCAGTACGGTATCAGCACCTATCCGAAGTATGATTTTTCGGCATCAATAAAGGCTGCTTCTACTATCCCCTCCCCTACCGAGCGCGAACAGATACTTATAAACGAGCTGACAAGCTCCACAAGTTCCGAACAGGTCACAAAGGAAAACGGCTACGGTCTTTATGACCCTAAGGCACAGCTTGCGCCGCCGGATTTCAAGCCGGATATAAATGTTGTCAGGGATTATTTCAACATTTCGAATGAGGAACTTAATGATATGTTCCGTGCTCTGCTGAAAATTGTCGATGAAAATTCAGAAAAGGAATATACTGACCACTGGGGAAATGAGTGTATTCTCGGTAATATGGGCAGCCTGTATAATGTTTATTCATCCACACCCGATTTACAGGAGTTAGAAAACAAAGTGCCTTTTTCCGATTTGTGGAACAGGTTTTATCAGGAGGTTATAAAAACACCGCACAGATTCTTCTGCTTCTATCATTCATGGATCTCATACCGTCCGGATGAAATTACAGAGGATGCGATAAAAACCACCCAAAATAAGGTGCATAGCTTTTTCGGTGATTATGCTGATTACAACAGAGCAAAAGAGCTCGGAGAAGAAGACGAGAGGTTTATCAGAAATGATTTTTCCAGCTTAGCATGGTCAGTAAAATACTATATTGCAAAGCGATTTGACCTTAAAATGCCGATAGAGGTTTTGCAGCATCTGGTTGGTTGTCTGCTCGAAATGGATGAGAATGAATTATGGCTTAAATTAAAAAGAGACCCACGCTATACATACTACTCTATAGATAGTGTTCAGTTTATTAAAAACGTTATTATCATTGATAATCTTGTCAATGAACTGTATGACAGAATAAACGAGGATTTTGAAACGAATTTCCGCCTTCTCCATGCTCTTACGGAAAAGATCGATTATATCGGGCATTATGAAAATGTAAATGGATATTGGGCCAAACCTGACTATATTCCGGTGGAATACTATATAAAGGCATACCGCATAGAGCTTATTGACCGTGATATTTTCCTGAAATCCATGTTCAGGATAATAGGTCTTTCAAATGCGATAGAGGAAATGAATATCTATGTCAGAAATTCTCCCCTACGCTTTGCGAATAATAGATTCCACAGTCAGCACAGGCTGCTCCTTTTGCTTGCCGAAGAGGGAAAAACGCTCTGTGATGATGATACCATCCCCCGTGACAGTGATCTTTATAAAAACGGCAATATGTTTGCACAGACGATCATCGACAAGGTGCTTGATGTTGAGCTGAAACGCGGCGACAGCGAAACGGTATTTTCAAATTCGATACACAGTATCAAGGCAATTTACGGGCTTGACAGATTCATACAGATTCTGAAAGCACTGGGGAATGAAGCTCTCAAAACAAGCTATTACAGCAGTCAGATGTCCAAAAAAGAAAGCCTTTCTCATCTGCTTTCAGTCTGCTATCCAACAAAGGACGATAATTCCGAAAGGCTCAG
>JBGVAQ010000020.1:0-4696 GCA_045224775.1 Acutalibacteraceae bacterium
GAGTTCTTGTTGTTTTGAGTACCTCGGAAACGGCTGTTTCTATCGCATCAGCGGCTTTCGGTTCGTCAAGCGAGTATCTGAGCATCATAGCAACTGAAAGTATTGTAGCAAGCGGATTTGCTATTCCAAGACCTGCTATATCGGGTGCAGAACCGTGTATCGGTTCATACATGCCAAGCTTTGTGCTGTTGAGGCTTGCAGATGCAAGCATTCCTATAGAACCGCTTATCATTGAGGCTTCATCGGAAAGTATATCTCCGAATATGTTTGATGTAACTATAACGTCAAACTGCTTCGGGTTCCTTACAAGCTGCATAGCACAGTTATCTACATAGAGATGATTCAGCTCTACTTCCGGATATTCAGCCGAAAGACGTATCATTGTTTCTCTCCAGAGTCTTGATGAATCGAGTACATTTGCCTTGTCAACGCTTGTGAGCTTCTTGCTGCGTTTCATAGCCATATCAAATGCTACACGGCCTATTCTTTCGATCTCGTTTACATTGTATTTCTCGGTGTCATAAGCTGCCTGAACGCCGTCTTCCTCGAACTTGCCTCTTTTACCGAAGTAAATTCCGCCTGTAAGCTCTCTTACTATCATTATATCCATAGCTTCACCTATGATATCACTTCTGAGTGGGGAAGCATCTCTGAGCGGCTCGAATATAACAGCCGGACGAAGATTTGCAAACAGTCCGAGCGCACCTCTTATTCCTAAAAGACCTGCTTCCGGACGGTTATTTCCGGGCTGTGTATCCCACTTCGGACCGCCGACTGCACCCAGAAGTACGGAATCGGACGCTTTACATTTGTCAATAGTTTCCTGCGGCAGCGGAACACCTGTTGCATCAATAGCGCAGCCGCCTAAAAGTGCATCAGTGTAGGCAACTGTAAAACCGAACTTTTCGGCTGTCTTGTCAAGCACCTTTACTGCTTCGTTAACGATTTCAGGACCTATACCGTCACCCTTGAGCAATGTGATATTATAATTTTTCATTTCAGCATCTCCTTTTTTTGCATTACGCTTTTAGTCCAATTATAATTATAACCTAACTGACAAGATTTTTCAATGGGTAATTTTGAGTTAGTGCTTTGCAAAATCATTTTGAGTGTGGAATGTGGAAAGTGGAAAGTGGAATTATTTGAATTTCGGTGCTTTTCTCTGATATCTGACTTGCTGTTTTGTTTGACATTATTATTTATGTGTTGTAAAATGAAGAAAACAGGGGAGGTGCTTTTTGTGGCAAAAGAAAAAAGTGTATATCAGATGTCGGAAACCTTTATTGTCGGCTCACTTCTTGCCGTTGCAGGCGGATATTTTGACGCTTATACCTATATAGCAAGGGGCGGTGTTTTTGCAAATGCTCAGACCGGAAATATAGTCCTTCTCGGTATAAACATTGCTCATGGTGATTACATAAAAATGCTTTCCTATATGATACCTGTTATAGCCTTTGTGCTCGGAATATTTACGGCTGAATTTATCAGGGCGCATGAGAAAAAATTCCATATGCACTGGCGGCAGGTTATTGTCGCACTTGAAATTTTAGCTGTTGTTATTGTCGCCTTCCTTCCTGTTTCAGAAAAGAATATGTATACATATAACATGACCGCAAATGTAATAATATCCTTTGTCTGTTCTTTGCAGGTGCAGAGCTTCCGTAAAATACACGGTATAGTTTGTGCAACAACGATGTGTACAGGAAATCTCAGGAGCGGTACGGACTGTCTTGTGCAGTATCAGAAAACTAAAGATAAAAAGAAGCTTAATGACGGGCTTAAATATTGTGCAATAAATCTTCTTTTTGTTCTCGGCGCTATTATAAGTGTGTTCGTTACAAATATCTTCGGCGGGATATCCGTTATATTCTGCCTTATACCGCTTATTACCGTGTTTTTGCTTATGTTCAGGAATACATGAAAAAATGACTTCGGTTCATCATTCTGTGATGTTCCGAAGTCATTTTATTTTAAAATCAGCTTTCTGTCATTGTTGTCCTTTGATAGAACGGATATGCGCCTTCCGCTGCAACACGACCTACTCTGCTGTCATATTTTACGAATGTAAACGGTACGCCGCCGGTATATGGTCCTGCTTCCTGTGCCATTTTTCCGAAAACAGCCGGATCTGTGCCTGTGAAGTCAACTATAGCCAGATAT
Organism: Acutalibacteraceae bacterium; assembly: GCA_045224775.1. Taxonomy (GTDB): domain Bacteria; phylum Bacillota; class Clostridia; order Oscillospirales; family Acutalibacteraceae; genus UBA1213. Next base: position 2,161 of record JBGVAQ010000020.1, read on the forward strand.
CCTGAACGTCCGTTTCTTCTCATGCCTTTCAGATATACATTGTGTATTCCTTCTGTAACGTCAAACATTTCCGTAAGCTTGCGTATGAGTGCATCCGGTACTGATTGAAGCTCGAAAAATACGATATCCTCTGTCTGAGGTCTTTGCTGTTGTACCGGAGCTTGCTCAATCGGAGCTTGCTGAACCGGAGCTTGTTCAACGGGAGCTTGCTCAATCGGAGCTTGTTCAATCGGGGCTTGTTCAATGGGAGCTTGCTCAATCGGAGCTTGTTCAATCGGAGGCTGCTCAATCGGAGCTTGTTCAATCGGAGCTTGTTCAATCGGAGCTTGTTCAACCGGAGGCTGCTCAACCGGAGCTTGTTCAACGGGAGCTTGCTCAATCGGAGCTTGTTCAATCGGAGCTTGCTCAACTGTTTCGGGTTCTGCGGTAGGCAATGGTTCGGGAACATACGGCTCTGTTTCAAATCTGTTCCTTATGGAAAGCGCCGTTGTCTTGTCCATTATCATATTGAATCCCATAGGATTAAGTGCGACAAGCTCGCCTGTTTCACATATCCTCAGTATATCATTGAATTTTATTGAGTTTCCTATTAATATTTTATCCTTGTCAATCTTGCTTAACTCTATCCAGTCGGTAAACAGCGGTATGCATGTTCTTGATGCGCCAAGCTTTATGCGTGGGATATCAAATACTGCTGTACCTGTATTAAAACCCTGAAGTACACAGCTTTCCGGATATCTGCCGTCAACCGATATCGGCAGAAGAAATGTGGCTTCATAGATATCTTTCATCATGTTGTATTCGATATTCTTTTCCGTATTGCCTGTGCTTATTCCCTGAAAATACATATTTGTATGCATTATGAGGGACGGATTTGAAACAGGCCTTTCTTCTTTCGGAAGTGATGAGAAATCGGGTGTCTTTATAAGGTCGGACATCTCAAAAATAACAAATGTCTGACCGTTATCAAGTATTACCTGTTCTATACCGCTGCGGATAAGGTCGCTGAGGAGCGGTATTCTGTTCTGAGCGAGGTTTTCCATCGTTTCTATATTAACGTTCTTTGTTGAAAGATATCTTTTGAATGCATTGCAGTATTTTTCCTCGGAAAACAGGAATGCGGTCGGCGCACCTCTGTGAAAATCTGCATAACAGTTTTTGGTTGCCGGAGAATAAGCTACCCATATACTGTCCTGCTTCTGTATCTCACGGATTATCTCATTTTTTGACTGAGGATACTGTCTGATAAGCTGTTGTATTTTACTCATAACGTCCTCCTGTTTGATACTTATTTATATATACTCCAATTATATAATTGATACAAAAAAAAGTCAATCGTTTTTGAAAAAACAGTATTTTTGTCAAAGCAAAAAGACTTCCGCATTCAAGCGAAAGTCTTTTGTAACTTTATGTTGTGTCTTTTTTGTAAAATTTCTGTTTGGTTTATTCTCCGAAATATCTCTTGAGGAGTCCTGCGAAACCTGCGCCGTGACGGGCTTCGTCCTTTGCCATCTCGTGAACTGTATCGTGGATAGCGTCAAGGTTCTGAGCCTTGGCTTTCTTTGCAAGCTCGAATTTGCCGGCACATGCGCCTGTTTCTGCTTCTACACGCATCTGAAGATTTTTCTTTGTGCTTGTTGTGAGAACTTCGCCAACCAGCTCGGCAAACTTTGCAGCATGCTCAGCCTCTTCAAAAGCGTACTTTGTGAATGCAGCTGCGATTTCGGGATAACCCTCTCTGTCAGCCTGTCTTGCCATAGCAAGATACATTCCTACCTCTGCACATTCGCCGTTGAAATTAGCGATAAGTCCCTCATATATTTCAGGATCTACACCCTTTGCAACACCTACTTCGTGTACTGTAGCAAAAGATGCATCGCCGGTCATTTCGTTGAATTTTTCCTTCGGTGCTTTACATACGGGACATACATCGGGAGCCTCTGCACCCTCATATACATATCCGCATACAGAACAAACAAACTTTTTCATAATTGTTACCTCCGTTTTTTTGTTTATATATATCAGGTATCATCCGATACCGACATTACTTTTTTTCAAGGCACTTACTGCATATACCGAAAAATGCGGCACTGTGTTCAGTGACTTTTCCGCCGCATTCCTTTTCAACAAAATCATACATACTTTTGTCTATAAAGTTTCTGCCCTTCGGGATATCGGATATACAAAAGCATTTTGTACATATAAAATGCGAGTGCGGCTGAACATCACAGTCATACCTTTCAAGACCGTTATAAACTCCGACAGACTTTATTATTCCCATTTCCTTGAATACGGCTATATTCCTGTAAACCGTGCCAAGACTGAGATCGGGAATATCGGGTTTAAGGTTTTCGTATATCCATTCGGCAGCAGGATGTTCTGTCGATTCGGCTATCGTTTTGTATATCGCTTCACGCTTTGCACTGAAATTACGCTTATTCTGCATTATACTTCCTCCAAAACGATAACTATTCTTATTTATCTATAAATATAACATAATGCTGTCATTTTGTAAACTATGAAATTGATATGACAG
>JBGVAQ010000021.1:0-2404 GCA_045224775.1 Acutalibacteraceae bacterium
ATGACAGGATTGCCCTTGTATATAGCAAGAAAGAAAAATATTATAAATTTCCGGGCGGTGGTATAAAAGAAAATGAAGATATGAAAACTGCACTTATCAGAGAAGTCAGAGAAGAAACCGGATTGATAGTAATTCCTGACAGCATTGTAGAATTCGGAAGTGTCATGCGCCGTCAAAAAAGCAATTATTCACCTGACACTATTTTTGAACAGGAAAATTTCTACTTCTTTTGCAAGACAGAAAATCGATTACTTGAACAGAATCTTGATGATTATGAGAAGGAGGCGGAATTTTTATTGAAAGTTGTTGATATTGATGATGCGATAAAAACTGATTCGGACTATCACAGCGACGATTTTTTTAATGAGATAATGATAAAACGGGAAATGAAAGTTTTACAGCTCGTCAAAAAGTATCTGCATAACCAATAATACATAACGAAGAATATCACAAACACTTAATTTAAAGTACAAATTATCCGGAGGTGTATGACTTTGAAAAATATAAAAAACAATGTTTTGTTTGTATTTTATACTGCTATGCTGGGTATGATAGTCGGACTTATCGTCTGGGCATTCCTCAGAACAATGAATCTCGGCATTGAGTTTTTATGGAACTATGTACCATCACAATTCAGCTTTCCTCTCTATACAATTTGCGTTTGTACGGTGGGAGGACTTATTTCAGGACTTTGGAAAAAGAAAACCGGCGATTATCCGGAAGAACTTGCCGCAGTACTTGGCCGTGTCAAAAAAACAGCCCGCTATCCCTATAACAATGTGTTTTCCATAATTATTTCGGCATTGCTTCCTCTGCTTATCGGTGCCAGCATCGGACCGGAAGCAGGACTTACAGGTGTTATCGCAGGTCTTTGTACATGGGTAGGCGACAAGCTCAGACGCTATAAAAAAGAAATTGATGATCTGACAGCTATAGGTCTGAGTGCAACACTCGGAACAATATTCCGTTCCCCTATGTTCGGATTTATTGAGCCGATAGAATCCGACAAGGAATCAGTTTTGCCTAAATCATCAAAAACCGTCCTTTATCTCACAGCCATACTCAGTTCTTTCGGAATTTTTATCCTGCTCAATAAACTGACTGGCAATTCAATGGGTATGGAGAGTATGTCATTCAACGGTATTTCTACAATTCAATATTTGTATGCTATACCGCTTGAACTTATCGGAATCATAGCTGGTTATCTGTTTTTTTCATTCAAGAAACTGACCTCATTTTTTAAAAGAAGTTTAAAACATCTTGTGATAATACGTGCCATATGCGGCGGCTTACTTCTCGGAATTTCGGGTACATTCTTTCCGCTGACAATGTTCTCCGGTGAGCATCAGATAAGCATAGTAACCGAAAGTGCCGGAAAGATCGGTGCTGTGATGCTTTTTGTAATTGCCATTGTAAAGCTGCTGCTTACAAATATCTGTATCGATTCCGGACTGAAAGGCGGACATTTCTTTCCGGTAATATTCTGCGGAATATGTATCGGCTGCGGTATGAGTCTTATACTCGGTTTGGATATGGTATTCTGCTGTGCTGTCGTGACAACGGCACTGGTCGGACATACGCTCAAAAAACCTCTTGCAACTGTTCTTTTACTTATGATCGTTTTTCCGGCACGGCTTATTCCCATCATGCTCTTTGCCGCAGCAGCTGCAAGATTTATACCCACACCAAAAGTTTTATTATCAGCAGAACATAACTGATACAACTTGCTGGACATTTGTTGGACATCATGGTGTATAATGATGTTAACGGAATCGCTTTAACGGGGAGTTGTATAAATATGAAAATAATTTGTGTGGATGATGAAAAACTGATATTGGATCTTACTATGGCAATGTGCCGTGAGCTGCCGCAAAAACCACAGGTAAACGGCTTTCAGAACGCACAGGATGCACTTGAACGGGTAAAGCAGTACGGAACAGATATCGCTATTCTTGATATCAGTCTGTCTGAGACAAACGGACTGAAACTTGCAGCAAAAATAAAGGAAATTGACAAAAATATTGCAATTATCTTTTTGACAGGATATTCTGCATATGCAGTAGATGCTTTTGCCCTCCATGCTTCAGGTTATCTGATGAAACCCATAAGTCAGGAACGTCTGGAAGCTGAAATAAACTATGCAATGCAGATGATCAGGGCATACAGGAATCAGTCCGTGAACAGCAAGGTATTTATCCGTACATTCGGTAACTTTGATGTTTTTGCAGACAAAGAGGCAGTCAGGTTTTCCCGTTCAAAATCAAAGGAGCTTCTGGCTTATCTTGTAGATAAACGTGGGAGCAGTGTATCAAGAGCAGATGCGTTTTCTGCCTTGTGGGAAAACCGTCAGTATGACAGATCAATGCAGAAACAGTTTGATGTAATACTGAGAAGCCTGCGTGCA
>JBGVAQ010000022.1:0-13088 GCA_045224775.1 Acutalibacteraceae bacterium
TATTCAACAGGTACATCTATCTGTGAGCTTGACAAGGTAGAGCTTGCTAAGGATATCATGGCTAAGGCTAAGGACAAGGGCGTTAACTTCCTTATCCCCGAAGATACAGTTGTTGCTCAGGAATACAAGGCAGACGCTGAGTTCAAGACAGTTGATTCCGATAAGATAGAGGACGACTGGATGGGACTTGATATCGGTCCCAAGACAAGAGAAAAGTTTGCAAATGCACTCAAGGGCGCAGGTACAGTAGTATGGAACGGACCTATGGGCGTTTCCGAGTGGGAGAACTTTGCTCAGGGTACAATAGCTGTAGCAAGAGCAGTTGCAGAGAGCGGCGCTATTTCAATCATCGGCGGCGGTGACTCAGCAGCAGCAGTTGAAAAGCTCGGCTATGCTGACAGAATGACTCATATCTCAACAGGCGGCGGCGCATCTCTCGAATTCCTCGAGGGTAAAGTACTTCCCGGTATCGCTTGCCTCAACGAGAAATAATTAATAACGAATAGTGAATAATGAATAGTGAATAATTATTCATGCTCTATTCTGAAAAGTGATTTTTTAAGGTTGAAGGGGTGGGGCAATGCTTCATCCCTTTTCCATTACTCAAAATAAACAAAAAGGAGATAATCAAAATGAACAAGGAATTAAGACAGGCTATCATTGCAGGTAACTGGAAAATGAACAAGACACGTCCCGAGGCAAAGGCTCTTATCGAGGACCTCAAGCCAATCGCAGAGAAAGCTACATGCGGCGTTGTTATATGCGTACCCTATACAAACCTTGAAACAGCAGTAGAGCTTACAAAGGGCACAAACATAAAGGTAGGTGCAGAAAACGTACACTTTGAAAAGAGCGGTGCATTTACAGGCGAGATATCCGCAGATATGCTCACAGAAATAGGCGTAGAGTATGTTATCATAGGTCACAGCGAGAGAAGACAGTATTTCGGTGAAACAGACGAAACAGTAAACAAGAGAACAAAGGCAGCTCTTGCAGCAGGTCTTAAGCCTATAGTATGTGTAGGCGAGCTTCTCTGGGAGCGTGAGTGCGGCATTACTGAGGAAGTTGTTGCACGTCAGATAAAGCTTGATTTCTTCGGCGTAAGCGCAGAGGATGTAAAGAAGTCAGTTATCGCATATGAGCCTGTATGGGCTATCGGCACAGGCAAGACAGCTACTTCCGAGCAGGCTCAGGAGGTTTGTGCATTCATTCGTGCTACACTTGCAAAGCTTTACGGACAGGATGTTGCAGACGCTGTTACGATCCAGTACGGCGGCTCAATGAACCCGAAGAACGCAGCAGAGCTTGTTGCTCAGCCTGATGTTGACGGCGGTCTTATCGGCGGTGCATCACTCAAGGCAGCAGATTTCGGCGTACTTCTTGAGGCTGCAAGCAACGGCTGAAAATAACATAAGTGCAAATGAAAGGAGCCGATATATCTTATGATGTTTTCGGCTCCTTTGTCGAAATATAAACTTTGAGGTGTAACAATGAAAAGAAAGATAATTTCTGTAATATGTACATCTGCACTGATACTTTGTGCTGTTGGCAGCGGCTGTTCAAACAACAACTCATCATCTTCTGTTACTACCGAAAAACCGATAATTCTTAATGTCGGAGGAAAACAGCTTTATAACTCAGGTATGGCATTGTATGTCATAAACGGCAAGGACAACTTTGAATATGCGGAGCTTGGCACAAAATCGGCTATAGATATACAGGGCTTGCCGGCTATGATAAATGCTGTTCCGAATCTTACGGCTGTTTCGGAAAATGACATATACGGTTATGAAACGGATAAGGGAGAGATATATCACTGGGATATAAGCGATCCGAAAGATGTCAAAAAGGAAACCCTTTACACAATAAAGAAACTCCAGCCGGCTGTAAAAAAGGCTATGGAGGAAAACAAGCATGTAAAAAATACAGAGGAAACAGCAAAAGAGTTTTCAGAGCATATACTCACCTCATGGAACAATTTTGTTGACGGCGGTGACGGTTATATATATGCGCCGTATAATCCGGCTATTGAAAATTTCGGTAATGATCTTGCGATAAACTATATGTTAATAAAGTTTGCCAAGGACGGAAAGAATATCGGACTTGTAAGCGATATCCGTGCAGGCACACTTACCGCAAAGGACGGCTGGCTTTATTATTATGATCCGGGCTATACTCTCAGCGATGCAAACGGTCTTTCGTATGACCAGTCAAAAGCAGGCATATATAAATCAAAGCCTGACGGAAGTGAAAAAAAGGCTTTGGTAAGCGGTATTACATCGACTGAACTCGAGGGCAGACCTAATATGGCAGGCGATGTTATAGGACGCATGGAAATAATAAAGAACGAGCTTTATTATATTGATAACAGCGATAAGGGGGAGAGCTATCTCTATAAAGTATCACTTGACGGCGGTGAACCTGAAAAGCTGACAAAAAGTCCCTGTTCAAACTATCATGTTGATACCGCATCAGATACACTTTATTATTTCAGCGGAAAACTAAGAGAGTCTTCTGTTGACGGAAATAAGCTCATATCCGTATCACTTGGCAGCGGAGATGAAAAGACACTTTTCAATAAATATAATTCAGCCGCATATAACGTGAATATGGGTGTTTTAGGAGATTATCTTTATATTGCGGATTCGTCAAGATTCAGGAGTATTGAATATCTTGACGGAAAAAGTACGGAAAGTCAGGAAGTATGCGGTCAGAGATGGGATCTCAGGAACAATGAGATGCAGGAGCTTCACTGTACCGTGAATGTAAAGCAAGAACAGAATATAAAGTCTGTAACAGACCTTAGCATAAAGTGGGAGAAAAAAGAGCCTAAGGGTGAAACAGACGGCATAAAGTCATATACTTAAAAATATTGCCATGCTGATGAAATTCGGCGGCAGAATGGAGAAGGAAATATGAAAAAACCTGTAATATTAATGATACTTGACGGCTTCGGCATAGGCACAAACTTCGGTAATGCCATAAGAGAAGCCAAAAAGCCTAACATGGAGAAGATATTCTCGGAGAACCCGACAACACTTATAGCCGCATCGGGTATGGATGTAGGACTGCCTGACGGACAGATGGGCAACAGTGAGGTCGGCCATACAAATATGGGTGCAGGACGTGTTGTATATCAGGAGCTTACAAGAATAACCAAGGCAATAAAGGACGGTGCTGTTTTAAAGAATGAGGTTCTTGTAAAGGCAATGAACAATGCCGCAGAGGACGGAAAAGCACTTCATGTTATGGGACTTCTCTCACCCGGCGGAGTTCACAGCCATATCACACATATCTATGGTATAATCGAAATGGCAAAGAAAATGGGCGTAAAGAATGTTTATCTCCACGCTTTCCTTGACGGACGTGACGTTCCGCCTTCAAGTGCAAAGGACTATATGGCAGAGGCTAAGGCAAAGCTTGAAGAGATCGGCGTTGGAAAGATAGCTACGATCTCTGGCCGTTACTATGCAATGGACAGAGATACAAACTGGGACAGAGTTGAAAAGGCTTATGCCGCACTTGTATATGGTGAGGGTGTAAAGGCTGACGATCCTGTACAGGGCGTTGCAGATTCATATGCAAACGGCGTTACAGATGAATTTGTTGTGCCGATAGTATGCGCAGAGAATGCAACTATAAAGTCAGGCGATTCCGTTATCTTCTGTAATTTCCGTCCCGACAGAGCAAGAGAGATCACCCGTACATTCGTTGATCCGGATTTCAACGGCTTTGAGCGCAGAAACGGTTTCTTCCCGCTCAACTATGTATGCATGACACAGTATGATGCTACAATGCCTAATGTAGAAGTAGCATTCAAGCCGCAGTCACTTGTAAATACATTTGGTGATTATATTTCCTCAAAGGGACTTACACAGCTCAGAATTGCCGAAACAGAGAAGTATGCACATGTAACATTCTTCTTTAACGGCGGTGTTGAGAAAGTATCAGAAGGTGAGGACAGATGTCTTATACCTTCACCGAAGGTAGCAACATACGATCTCCAGCCTGAAATGAGTGCTTATGAGGTAACAAAGAATGCCGTAGAGAGAATAGAGAGCGGCAAGTATGATGTTATCATACTCAACTTTGCAAACTGTGACATGGTAGGACATACAGGTGTGTTTGATGCGGCAGTAAAGGCTGTCGAAGCAGTTGATGACTGTGTAGGACAGGTAGTAAACGCTATACTCAAGATGGACGGCGTTGCACTCATAACAGCAGATCACGGAAATGCCGACAGAATGATAGACGAGGACGGTTCACCTTTCACAGCACATACTACAAATCTTGTACCGTTCTGTGTAGTAAATCACCCCTGCATACTCCGTGACGGCGGCAGACTTGCAGATATCGCACCGACTATGCTCCAGCTTCTGGGACTTTCACAGCCCGATGAAATGGACGGCAAGTCACTTATAAGAGACTGAGTCTTGTGTCATATTGACTAAATATATAATTTTAGATTGTGTAAAACTCACAGCGAACCGAAAAAACTCACCGGTTTGTTGTGAGTTTTTTCTTACAATTGCAAATATGACTTGATTTTATGACCAAAAAAGGGTATTATAGTATGGGGAAAAAACTTTTTGTGAAAGGAAAGGCTATGAGTTCATTTGATGAAAAATATAAGAGAATAAAAGAACAAAAAGAAAATAAAGTGAACCGTAAGGGGAATGAAAATATCTCAAATGAAACAGTAACAAATAAAGGTCAGAATATATATTCTTCAAAAAACAAACGCAGAAAAACAAATGCCCTTGTCAGAAGATTCAGAAACCTTAAAAGATCCCTGACTGTTGATTTTGATAAGCCTCTCGATTTTTACGATCAGGTATTGATAATGTTTATCACCCTTACGGTATCATGCATACTTTTCGGCTCGGTATTCGGTATTGCCTCCCTTATGCGTCCAGTTAAAAACGGCAGTGCGGCGGTTGTGGCTTCGGAAAGCAGTGACGAAAAAAAGGAGGATAAAGTAAAAGAGAAAGAATCCTCCGCCGAGGAAAGCACCGTTCAGCCGTCTGAGGTATCCGAGGAAGAGGAGTCCGAGGAGGAAGAACCGTCAAGAGAGCCAAATCCGCTTTTTGCGGAAACGAAAACTACCGTATTTACTGATAAGATGCACACAGGCGATCTGATACTTGTCAACAAGGATAACAAATGTTATTCTGACGGAGAAAATGTTGCGCCTATAATAGAATCAGGAAAGGTATATTGTGCGCTTACGGACAACAATGTTTCGTTTGACAAGGAAAATGTAACTTATCTTAATAAAATGCTGGAGGACTTCGATAAGCATTACGACGACAACGATCTTATGATAGCCTGCGGTTACAGAAGTGCAAATACACAGAAAGGACTTCTCGATAATGAGATAGCAAGCGTCGGGAAGGAAAAGGCTGAAAAATGGGTAGCGCCTCCGGGCTACAGCGAACATCAGACAGGTCTTGCATTTGACTTTAACCTGAACAAGCAGGAGGGAAGCGGAGGTATTCAGTATGACGGAGAGGATATTTATTCATGGCTGAATCAGAACTGCTATAAGTACGGATTTATAGTAAGATATCCTCAGGGTAAAGAGGATATAACCGGATATGAGCAGGAGCCTTGGCATTTCCGTTATGTAGGCGAGCCTTCGGCTTACTATATCATGCAGAACAATATCACCCTTGAGGAGTATATTGAAACTTTAAAGGAGCATGACATAGACCATCCGCTTATTGTTGAAAATGATTACGGCGGAAAGTGGTGCATATATTACAAAAAGGCATCCAAAAAGCTGAGGACAAAGCTTATAGTTCCCGAAACAGAGGCATTTTCGGTATCGGGAAATAACTTTGACGGATTCATAATTACAGTTACTTTGAGTGAGAGTAATTATGTAGATGACAGCAGTGATTACGGAACGGAAGAAAGTACAGAAGACGAGAATACAGAAGCAGATTACAACGATTACACTGAACCGGAATACAACGACTACGGAACGTACAGTGATTATACTGAAACGGAAACGGAAACAGAAAGCGAAAACTCAATGGTATTCAGGAGCAGATGGCTGTCGTTTGACTGATAATTAAGCATGAAAAAAGCAGGTGTTGATGCACCTGCTTTTTTGTGTTTATTTATATTACAGATCAAGAGCCTTTGAGATCTTTTCAGCGGCTTCCTCGGCTTCGGGACTGATAACGGACTCTATTTTTCCGCTGTCACAAGCCTTTGCGTTTTCGGGATCAATGGGCATTCTTGTAAGTATTTCAAGACCATACTCCTGAGCAACTTCCGAAAGCTTGCTTTCACCGAAAGGATAATGCTTGTTGCCGCAGTCGGGACATTTGAACCAGCTCATATTCTCAACAATACCAAGTATCGGAATGTTCATCATCTGAGCCATTCTTACGGCTTTTCCTACTATCATTGAAACAAGTTCCTGAGGAGATGTAACGATAACAATACCGTCAAGCGGAATTGACTGGAAAACAGTCAGCGGTACATCGCCTGTTCCGGGAGGCATGTCAACGAACATATAATCAACATCCTGCCATACTACATCTGACCAGAACTGTTTAACTGTTCCGGCAAGAACGGGACCTCTCCATATAACAGGATCTGTTTCATGCTCCAAAAGAAGATTTACGGACATTATATCTATTCCCGAAGCTGTCTTAACGGGGATTATGCCCTTTTCCGAACCCATAGCTCTTTCCTTGACACCGAATGCCTTTGGAATTGAAGGCCCTGTTATATCCGCATCAAGTACGGCTGTATGGTAGCCGTTTCTGCTGAATGTTACGGCAAGCATTGAAGTAACGAGTGACTTGCCAACGCCGCCCTTTCCGCTTACAACACCTATGACTTTTTTGACGGAACTGTACTTATTGAGCTTTTCCGTCATATCTGCGGGTGCAGACTCCCTTGATGAACAGTTTGCGCCGCAGGTACTACAGTCGTGTGTACATTCTTCGATATTCTCTGACATTATTATCTTTCCTTTCAGATGCTTTGTATATATTTACCCGAATGGGTTTCAGCCGTTTTTGTCGCTGCTTTCTCCGGGAGTATCGTAAAGCTCATAATTATTGCTTACGGTTTTTTCATACTTCTCGGCAGCGTTTGATAATGATTCCTTGTACTGATTGATAGTTTCAGCGGTTTTATCCTCCTCAAGAGCTTTTCTTCTTTTCTCTTTTTCAGAAGTATCTACCTCATAACCGCTGAGGAATGTATATGGAATGCCGTAACCTAAAACAGCGCCTGCAATATAGATAAATTCATTACGTGAGCTTATCTGGGCGTGGAAAGGAAGGAAGGCGAATGCAGCGGCAAGAATGATATAGAGTGACGGCAGCACCATTATAAGAAGTGTGGAAAGTGAGAATCTCTTTATCTGTTTTCCGTCACCGACTCGTGTTGCATAGAACAGTATCAGACCGAAAAATGCAAATACAATACTTGTCATAAGCTGCTTTGCGGTCAGGTCATCCATATATGAATCATTGATAAGTCCCACAAAGAAGTATGCACATATAAGAAAAGCTGTTACAAGGAATGCCGAGAACAGCAGGTTCCATTTATCCTTTTTTTTATTCATAGAATATTATTGCCTCCATACATATTGTTATACTTACAAACTGTCCGTTTTTACGAACACGCATTTATTTTACCATGTATAAAGAATATATAATTCTTTTAAAGAATTACAGTTTATTTTTCTTCATAGCTGCAAGGCATATCCAGCCTTTTTCTTCATACTGTTCGATTATTTCGAGAGTATCGGGCAGAGCGGAAAGAACATCATCAAGTCTTGTATCTATAATACCGCTCATAATGTAGATAGTCTTGTCATTCATAAGCTTTTCGATATCGCCCGAAAGCATTATTATAGCGTCGGCAACAATATTTGCTGTTATGATATCATAGCAGCCGTTGGCTTTTTCGGCAAGGTTTCCGTGAATGCCGGTGTACCTGTCGGCTACATTGTTTCTTTCGGCATTTTCTATTGATGATTTGACAGCCAGCGGATCTATGTCTATACCGGTAGCCTTTTCAGCCCCCAGAAGCAGAGCCGCAACGGAGAGTATTCCGCTTCCGCAGCCTACATCAAGCATATTGTCGCCCTTTTTGACATGCTTTTCAAGAGCCTGTAAGCAAAGCCTTGTAGTTTCGTGAGTACCCGTTCCGAATGCAAGACCTGGTTCAAGGTTCAGCACGATTCTTCCCTGCGGATCGTAGTCATCACGCCATACGGGACGTATGAGCAGCTTTTCGCCTATGTTTATGGGGTTGAAATATTTCTTCCAGTTTTCAAGGCAGCTTTCAACATCGCATTCATCTGAATACAGTCTGTATTCGATGCCTTCGGCTTCAAATCGTTCTTTAAGGAAAGCAAGTGATTCCGCAGGATTTGCTTCGGGGCTGATATAAATATGTATTTTGCCTTTTGTTCTGTCCTGTCTGAGCAGTTCCTCGTCAATAAGGTCGATTTTGGCTATTTCAAGCACTTCCTGTTCAAGTGCCGAATAGTCCTCTATATATATGCCGTAGGGTACAGTCATGTTTGCGATATTTTCGGCTGTATAAAGGTCGGATGAGTTGACCTCGGCAATTATTTCTGTCCAGTTCATATACTGTTTCCTTTCATTCTTTTTTATATTCTTTTCAACGTTATTTACGCAAAAAGCCCGAATATAAATGAAGATAATTTCATTTTGTGGAGCCTCCTGTAAAATTTATTATACGCACATACTATTATAATGCAAATCGTCAATAAAAACAACAGTATATTTATTTTTTGTCGGGAAAAGCTATATCTCTTATGACTTTTGAAGCGATTATTAGTCCGACAACGGACGGCACACAGGCATAGCTTGCAGGTACAGCTTTGTTTGTTTCGGGAGCCGTCTGTTTAATAACAGGTATTACAGGCTGTTCCTTTGAATAGACTACGGAGAGTTTTCTGATACCTCTTGCTTTAAGCTCCTTGCGCATGACTCTTGCAAGAGGACAAACGGATGTTTTGTATATGTCCGATATTTCAAACATAGTAGGATCAAGCTTGTTTCCTGCGCCCATAGATGAAATTATCGGAACGCCTGCCTTGTCAGCCTGCATTACAAGCTCTATTTTTCCGCTTACTGTGTCGATAGCATCTATTACATAGTCGTATTTTGTAAAGTCAAATGCCGATGATGTTTCGGGGGTATAGAACATGTTGTACACATTCACGTTTATATCAGGATTGATGTCCTTTGCACGTTCGGCGGCGACTTCGGCTTTAGGTCTGCCGACAGTTGATGTGAGGGCGATTATCTGACGGTTTATGTTTGATATGCTTACAGTGTCCCTGTCTATAAGATCGAGTGTACCGATGCCGCTTCTTGCGAGAGCTTCAACGGCATAACCGCCCACACCGCCCACACCGAAAACTGCAACTCTTGCATTTTCAAGTCTTGCGGCGGCATCTTCTCCCATAAGCATTACAGTTCTTATTGTTCTTTCATTCATATCTCCGACTTCCTTTTTGTTCTTTAATCAGTTAAATCAAAAACAGCAGCCATGCCAAAAAGCACAGCTGCCATATAATTATGAATTACGCATTATGAATTATTAATTATTATATCACGTTCCAGTAGTTGTCGAGAGTAGCAAAGTAGTCATCGACAGTTTCCGCACGACGAATTTCTGCAACACTTCCGTCCTCTCTGAGAAGAAGTTCGGCGGATTTAAGTCTGCCGTTATAGTTGTAACCCATAGCAAAGCCGTGTGCACCTGCATCATGGATAACGATTATATCGCCTATATCTATCTTAGGGAGCTTGCGGTCTATTGCGAATTTATCGTTGTTTTCGCAAAGCGAGCCTGTAACGTCATAAACATGGTCGCAAGGCTCATTCTCCTTGCCGAGTACGGTTATATGATGATATGCGCCGTACATAGCCGGACGCATAAGGTTTGCCGCACAAGCGTCTACTCCGATATACTCTTTATAGATATGCTTTTCGTGAACGACTTTTGTAACAAGATGTCCGTAGGGAGCGAGCATAAATCTTCCAAGCTCTGTATATATGCTTACATCGCCCATTCCTGCCGGTACGAGTATATCTTCAAAGGCAGCCTTTACGCCCTGACCGATAACATATATGTCATTGGGTTCTTTGTCGGGTGTATAGGGTACGCCAACACCGCCGGAAAGATTTATAAAGCCGATATGTACGCCTGTTTCCTCTTTAAGCTCAACGGCAAGCTTGAATAATATACGGGCAAGAGTGGGATAATATTCATTGGAAACCGTATTGCTTGCAAGGAATGAATGGATACCGAAATTCTTTGCGCCAAGCTCTTTAAGGCGGATAAATGCCTTGCTTATCTGCTCTCTTGTCATGCCGTATTTTGCATCGCCGGGATTGTCCATTATATCTGTTGAGATAGAGAATGTTCCGCCGGGATTGAAACGGCAGCATATAGTTTCAGGAATACCGCATACCCTTTCGAGCATATCTATATGTGTTATATCATCAAGATTTATTATTGCGCCTATCTCTGACGCATACTTGAATTCCTCCTCCGGTGTATCGTTTGAGGAGAACATTATCTCAGGATTTACAAATCCGCACTTCTTGCTCATAAGAAGTTCTGCATAAGATGAACAGTCTGTTCCGCAGCCTTCCTCTTTAAGTATTTTGAGTATTGTCGGATTAGGTGTTGCTTTTACTGCAAAATACTCTTTGAAGCCTTTGTTCCATGCGAAAGCTTCTTTAAGTCTTCTTGCATTTTCCCGTATTCCCTTTTCATCGTATATATGAAACGGAGTAGGATATTTGTTTATTATTTCCTCTGCTTTTTCCTTTGTGATAAACGGTGTTTTCGACATTTTCAACACTCCTGTTTTTAAAAAAATACAAACTTATTGTACAACATTACATACCGGTTTGTCAATACTTTTCGGAAAGTGAGTATCACAAATGAAAAAAATATTTTCTCTGATGACCACACAAAATAAGTATGATCCTTACCTGATAGCCATTTACTGCCTTAATTTAGCGGATTATCTGTTCACGCTTGTGCTTTTATCGGGCGGAATGTTCATTGAAGCAAATCCCCTGCTGCAATACGGAATAAATAATTTGTCAGGCTTTGCTGTCAAGTGCATACTGCCGCTGTTCATGGTAATGTATGTTCACCTGAGAATGTGCATGAAGCCTCCTGTTCATCCGAAAATTGCAGGAATACTCCTCTCGGCTTGCATTTCCTTCTATCTGTTCGTTGACCTCATGCATATTTTCTGGCTTTTCTTCTATACCGCCGTGCTGCCGTGATTTGTGCTTGAAGTATCCGGTGTACTATGCTAAAATTAGTATATCAAATACTTTGGAGTGATATTATGTCAGATAAAAATACAGAGTTTGACGCTCTCAGACAGGAATGTCTTAAATGTACAGCATGTGGTCTTTGTGAAACGAGAACAAATGTTGTTTTCGGTACAGGTGTTGACAATGCAGAGGTAATGTTTATAGGCGAAGGTCCGGGAGAAAATGAGGATCTAACGGGAGAACCGTTTGTAGGAAGGGGCGGAAAGCTTCTTGACAAAATGCTGACTGCCGTTGACCTTGACCGCCACAAAAACATTTACATTGCAAACATTGTAAAATGCAGACCGCCGAAAAACCGTGATCCGCTGCCGGAAGAGCAGGAACAGTGCATTAAATGGCTCAGAAAGCAGTTTGCTATATTAAAACCAAAAATAGTAGTATGTCTGGGAAGGATAGCCGCCGCAAAGATAATAAAGCCCGACATAAAGATAACTAAAGAACACGGCATATTTTTTGAAAAGAACGGAATACTTATGATGGCAATATATCATCCTGCCGCACTTCTCAGAAACCCGAACTATAAACCCGATGCTTTCAACGATCTTTTAAAACTTCAGGAAAAGATAAAAGAAATATGCAAACATACTTACGAGGAAAATGAATAATTATGCCCGACCTTTATCACAAACTCTGCTATAAGCAAAGAAATAAAGGTCGGGCATTTGTAAGCCTCCCTCACTGAGGGAGGTGGCACGAAGTGCCGGAGGGAGTTCTACACGCAGTTTCCCATCAAGCATAATTTCAGTTGAAAAATTCTGCAAACACCCTGTCATCCTGAGCGTAAGCGAAGGATCTTAAAAGATTCCTCACTGCGTTCGGAATGACAAGCTAAGTGTGTTTATTGTTCTCTTTCCGCTTCGCTGATTTTATCCTGACCGCAGGTTATAACTCCCTCAGTCAGCATAGCTGACAGCTCCCTCAACGAGGGAGCCTAAAAATTATTGTCGCTTTTATAACAGCTTATGATTTTGTCGAGCATCTGTTCGGGGGTTTCTCCCTTTTGAAGTCTTATCGCTATATACGGTTTTGCGCCTGCATTAAGCATTGCTCTGCCTTTGAATTTCCCTATTATGTCGGCTGCTGCCTGTGATTTCAGCTGCTTGATATAGACAAGCATATTGTCGGGCATCTGCTTTATCTCGTAAATGCCCATCTTTTCCGCTTTACTGCGTACTATGGCAATATTTATAAGTCCCAGAACTGCTTTCGGTACATCTCCGAATCTGTCTATAAGCTCATCTGTAACATCCCTTACGTCATAGTCTGTGCGTATATCGGCAATTCGTCTGTATATCTCAAGCCGCTGATTTATATTCGATATATAGCTTTCAGGGATATGCGCCTCCGTCTTTATATCTATCAGACAGTCAAGGTCGATATCAGAAGGTACTTCTCCCTTTGCACTGCTTACAGCCTCAGCAAGCAGCTTCATATACATATCATATCCGACATCAGACATATGACCGTGCTGTTTCGCTCCCAAAAGATTTCCCGCACCTCTCAATTCAAGGTCACGCATGGCTATTTTAAAGCCTGAACCGAACTCCGTGAACTCCTTTATAGCGTCAAGTCTTTTCTGTGACAGTTCACTTAATACTTTCTCCTGACGGAATGTAAGATATGCGTATGCCCGTCTTGATGAACGTCCGACACGTCCTCTTAACTGGTGGAGCTGTGAAAGTCCCATTCTGTCGGCGTTTTCTATTATGAGCGTGTTTG
>JBGVAQ010000023.1:0-2624 GCA_045224775.1 Acutalibacteraceae bacterium
CTTGACCGTCCTACTCTTGTGCTTGCACACAATAAAACCCTTGCCGCACAGCTTTGTTCAGAGTTCAAGGAATTTTTCCCTGAAAATGCGGTCGAGTATTTTGTGTCATACTATGACTATTATCAGCCGGAGGCTTATGTTCCTACAACTGATACCTATATTGAAAAAGACAGTTCGATAAATGACGAAATAGACAAGCTTCGCCATTCTGCAACGCTTGCACTTTCCGAAAGACGTGATGTAATAATCGTGTCGAGTGTATCATGTATATATTCTCTCGGAAACCCTATAGACTATCGTACTATGGTAATATCACTCCGTCCGGGAATGGAAAAGTCAAGAGATGAGCTTTTGTCAAAGCTTGTCGAGCTTCAGTACGAGCGTAATGACATAGACTTTACACGAAACAAATTCCGTGTAAGAGGAGATGTTGTGGAGATATTCCCTGTTTCATCGTCTGATACTATAATCAGGGTGGAATTTTTCGGTGACGAGATAGACAGGATAACTGAAGTCAACCCGATAACAGGCGAAGTAAAGAGCACTGTACGTCATGCTGCAATATATCCCGCCTCACACTATATTGTGCCGAGGGATAAAATGGAGGGTGCTATATCGGAAATAGAACAGGAACTTGAAAAACGTGTTGAATTTTTCAACGACAGGGGAAAGCTTCTTGAAGCCGAAAGAATATCCCAAAGGACAAAGTATGATATAGAAATGCTTCGTGAGATAGGATTTTGTTCCGGCATAGAGAACTATTCAAGAGTACTTTCGGGCAGAGCACCGGGTTCTTCACCTTATACACTCCTTGACTATTTCCCGAAAGACTATCTGTTGTTCGTTGACGAGTCACATGTAACACTTCCGCAGGTAAGAGGAATGTACGGTGGTGACAGGGGCAGAAAGGAAAATCTTGTCGAATACGGATTCCGTCTGCCGTCTGCATACGATAACAGACCGCTGAACTTTGATGAATTCTACAGCAGGATAAATCAGGCTGTATTCGTAAGTGCTACTCCGGGAGATTTTGAAAAGGAAAAGAGCAGCATTATAGCTGAACAGGTAATACGACCCACGGGACTTTTGGATCCTGAAATAAGTGTGCGTCCTGTTGAGGGACAGATGGATGATCTGATATCCGAAATAAACGAGCGTTCCGCAAAAAATCAGAGAGTGCTTGTAACGACACTTACAAAAAAGATGGCTGAGGATCTTACGGAATATTTTACTTCTGTCGGCATAAAAGTCAGATATATGCACCATGATATAGACACTGTTCAGCGTATGGAAATAATACGTGATCTGAGGCTCGGAGAGTTTGATGTTCTTGTAGGAATAAACCTTTTGCGTGAGGGACTTGATATACCCGAAGTTTCGCTTGTTGCAATACTTGATGCGGATAAGGAGGGTTTCCTCAGA
Source organism: Acutalibacteraceae bacterium (assembly GCA_045224775.1). Lineage (GTDB taxonomy): Bacteria > Bacillota > Clostridia > Oscillospirales > Acutalibacteraceae > UBA1213. The sequence goes on from JBGVAQ010000023.1 coordinate 1,423, forward strand.
AGTGAACGTTCACTTATACAGACTATAGGACGTGCCGCAAGAAATGCAGAGGGAAAGGTTATAATGTATGCCGATGTTGTTACAGACTCAATGGAAAAGGCGATAACCGAAACAGAAAGACGACGTGCGATACAGCAGCAATACAATAAGGAGCATAATATAACACCAAAAACTATCGTCAAAAAAGTGGGCGATATCATAGAGATATCAACTCATGCGGATGATGATAAGAAGCCAAAGAAAAAGCTTACAAGAGCAGAAAGGGAAAAGCTTATCGAGCAGCTTACAAAGGAAATGAAGGCGGCAGCAAAGCTTCTTGAATTTGAACATGCAGCATATCTGCGTGATAAGATAAAATCACTCAGAAACGAATGAGCAGGGGTGAGGTCATTGGCAGAAGAAATCAATATAACAGGACTTGATATGATACGTCATATCGAGGATGAAGAACAGCCGGCAGAGGTTACGGGACTTGAATTTATAAAGTCTGACGAAACATTCAGCATAACAGGACTTGAAAATATAAGGCATATAATAGAAACCGATATGCCGCCTGTATCTGAATTTGCAGTTGAGCTTCTCAGGCTTGCATCAACAGCAAAGGATCTTGACCATGAGCTTAACATTCACGGTGCTCAGGTACACAGATATGAATTTGCTCCTGTGGTATTAGGCTCTGTAGTAAACGATTTTGAATACAGACATAATATCCGTCTGCCAAAAGCATACAGAGAATTTCTTACTCAGGTAGGAAATGGCGGTGCAGGTCCTGATAACGGGCTGTTTCCGCTTGATATGCTTGAATTTCATAACTATTATGTTCATTCGGGCAGCAATATTCATCTTTCTGAGGCTATAGAACAACCCGATTATTTTACGATGCCGTATAAGCTTGATGACAAGCCTGTTATAATAAATTCAGAGCTTACAGATCTTCAGTGGAACGAGCTTTGCAACGAGCTTTACAGTCTGAGAGCCAAAGGCAATTATGAAGAATATGCAAAAAAACGCCATGAAATATATAATGGCGTTATACATATAAATTCGTCAATAGACAACTGCGGCATATTGCTTGTATGTGACGGCGATATGAGCGGAGAAGTCATTGAAATGACAGGAGATCTCGGCAGACCATATTTTCTCGGCATAAGCTTTGAGGAATGGATGCTGGGATATTTCAAGTCTGTCATAAGACAGGCAGA
>JBGVAQ010000024.1:0-20880 GCA_045224775.1 Acutalibacteraceae bacterium
CTGCCTATATCCCTTGCACACAAGCTTGCTATACAGCTTACAAAAGTACGCAAGGACGGTACTATAAAATATCTCCGTCCGGACGGCAAAACACAGGTAACTGTTGAGTATGACGATGACGGAAAGCCGGTAAGAATAGACACTGTTCTCATCTCGACACAGCATGCAGAAACAGCCGATATCGACACTATAAGAAGTGACCTTAAAAAATATGTAATAGAGCCTGTTATCCCGACAAAGCTTATGGACAGTGAAACAAAGATACTTGTAAACCCGACAGGCCGTTTTGTTATCGGCGGCCCTGCAGGTGATACAGGTCTTACAGGAAGAAAAATAATCGTTGACACATACGGCGGTTATTCACGTCACGGCGGCGGTGCTTTCTCAGGAAAAGATCCTACAAAGGTTGACAGAAGTGCAGCCTATGCCGCAAGATATGCCGCTAAAAATATAGTTGCCGCAGGTCTTGCAAAGAAATGCGAGATACAGCTTTCATATGCTATCGGTGTTGCAAAGCCTGTTTCGGTAATGATAGATACTTTCGGTACGGGTATTGTTCCCGATGAAGTTATTGCAAAGGCTGTTGATACCGTCTTTGATCTTCGTCCTGCCGCTATAATAAAAACTCTCGGTCTTGACAAACCCATCTACAGAAATGTTGCCGCTTACGGTCATATGGGACGTGAAGATCTCGGCGTTTCATGGGAAAAGACAGACAAAACTGAAGAACTCAAAAAAGCAATTCATAATGCATAATTCATAATGCATAATTAAATCCCTGAGAAAGTTTGCAAACGGACTTTCTCAGGGATATTTTTATTTTATCGTATTATCAATTATTATGAGAAATATACGGTTTCTTCTTCGGGGGCTTTTGCAGATACAGCTTCCGTAACATAGAACATCGGACCTAATTCGTTTCCGAAAAGCTTGTCACGCTCGGCTTTTACCTTTGCCGTAACGGTGTACCAACCTTTGTTGGAAAGTGTGGAGGCATGATCCCAGCGGCACATAAAGCCGACATATCTTATATCCTCAACACAGCAGGTCATTGCAAAACGTCCGCCGACAAATGAGTTTTTCGGCATTTTATTGCTCCTTGCAACAAGTGCCTTGAACTTTATCGTTTTACCGTCATAATTCTGCGGCTTGTCCATAGCGTCAAGATAAAGCAGACCGAAATCCTCGTCCTTTATCTCAATAACAGGTGCATTTATATCGAATGGGAGCGGATCAACGATATCATCATTTTCAACAGTACCGTCCTCATATTCGTAAATAATGGCGGCACGGCGGTTTATTGCCCTGACGATAGTATGCAGTTTCATTTTGTCAATGCTGTCATTATAACGGTTGAAGGCTACAAGCTCGGTAATGCTTATTTTGTCATATACAAGCTGACGCATATTGCTGTTATACATATCGAATGTTTTTGAATCAGCCACCATCATTATCTGATATATCTGCCAGTTGCGCGGCATTACCTCACCCAGATCATTCATCAGCCACATACCGTTATATTCTATCATTACACGCTCGGCACGGCTCTTTTTAACACAGTCCTCAAGAAACTTTGTTGTAAGCTGTTCCTTGCTTTCAAGGGTAACAATTTTAACATTCTTACCGCCTGCATATTTGGATGTATCAAGTTCTTCCTCGCCTTCCTCGCAAAGAATAACAAGCGTTTTATCGCCGTCCTGAAAGCGTTTGTCGCAAAGCGTATCATGTATGAACTTTGTCTTGCCGCTGTCAAGAAATCCTAAAAAAAGATATACAGGTATATTTGCCATTCCGTCCGCTCCTTTCCTTTTTACACTATAAATTATAATTTAAAGAGCTTAGCAAGCTCCTCTTCGTTGAGCTTTGAACCGATAACGCATATTCTTCCGGTATAATCTGCCGTACCTGTTCTTACATCACTTTCCTCAGGTACAAAGTCATAGTGTATCCATGTGCCGTCAACAGCCGGTACTATACCCTTTGCTCTGAGTACAAGACCGTATTTTTCTGTATCGGAAAGTGCTGAAAGTATGCTTTCAATCTCTTCCTTTGTATATTTTCTTGCTGTTTCCTTGCCCCAGCTTGTAAATACTTCATCTGCATGATGATGGTGATGATGGTGATGTCCGTGTTCATGGTCGTGGTCGTGATGATGGTGACACTCGCATTCGTCCTCATCGTCATGGTCATGGTGGTGATGGTGACACTCATGTTCATGCTCGTCCTCATCGTCATGGTCATGGTGGTGATGGTGGTGACACTCGCATTCGGGATCATCACATTCATCTTCAAAATGAACATCATCAACTGTAAGAAGTGCTTTACCCTCTGTTGCGGAAAGTATCTGCTCACCTGTAAGCTCGTCCCAGGGAGTAGTAACTATAGCCGCCTTTTCGTTATGCTCACGGAGAAGCTCAAGAGCCTTTTCAAGCTTTTCATCGGTCATGTTCTGAGTTCTGCTGAGTATTATCGTGCTTGCATTCTCTATCTGATTATTATAGAACTCGCCGAAATTCTTCATATATATCTTGCATTTTGAAGCATCGGCAACAGTAATGAAGCTGTTGAGCTGTACTTCATCGCTTACAACAGTCTTTACTGCATTGATAACATCGGAAAGCTTGCCGACACCCGAAGGCTCGATAATTATTCTGTCGGGATGGAACTCGTCAAGCACCTTAGTAAGAGCCTGTCTGAAATCACCGACAAGAGAACAGCATATACAGCCCGAATTCATCTCGTTTATCTGTATGCCTGCCTCTTTGAGAAAACCGCCGTCAATGCCTATCTCGCCGAATTCGTTTTCAATAAGCACAAGCTGTTCGTTTTTATAGCCCTCTTTTATAAGCTTTTTGATAAGAGTGGTCTTTCCTGCACCAAGAAAACCCGAAAAAATATCTATCTTTGTCATAAAAAATCCTTCTCCCTTTCTTTGACCATAAAAAATTTCATACAAACTATATTATATACCATTTATCAGTAAATTTCAAATTTTTTTATAAAACAGCGAAAAGCTCGTCCGAAGATACATTGACTATACGTATATTATCCTCACGGGAATAATACGACAATATACTGTCCCCCATATCAAAAGTACAGATATATTTCATTTCCGGAATATCATCCGTAACGGTGCGGAAATCAGTTAACAGACCTATTCCCGTATATTTGGAATAACATTCCTTCCTTGTCCACAGACGTATAAAACCCCGTGATACGTCACTGCTTTCCGAAAGAATTTTTTGTTCACTTTCGGAACAGCTCCTTTTTATTACCGACGGTTTGACATTTCGTATATCCATTATATCGACAGCCGTATTTTCAGCCGACAATATACATGCGGCGGCATTCTTGCAGTGACTTATATTGAAATGTACTCTGCTTATATTTGAAAGATACGGCTTTTCACGCTTTTCATATTCAAAAAGCGGCACAGTCCTCTCATTATATTCCTTAAACAGTCCGTATCTCAGAAGAAGATAGGCGGCACAGCAGTTTATCCTGTCATTTTCCGAGCGAAGTAAATTCAGCCGCTCTCTCCTCTGCTCACTCAGATATTTTTCCGCCATATCAACAAAACCTATATCGGTACTCCCCGTATCAAAAATGTACAGCATTTTGTCCTCCCGAAGCTTTTTACAAATATTTCAGATAAATTGTATCAGCACCATTCTCCGCTGTCAATAATAATCAATAATAATCTGACACAAGTTTTGGTATAGTTTACAATTTTGTAATTCAGTCATCGAATAATTGCTAAAAACTTGCATTTTATATTTGCTTTGTGCTATAATTTGTAAGATATAAAGCAAGGACTGCCGTACACCCTTGCTTTGCAGAAAATTTTTGTACGGAGAATGGCGGAATCAGATATGGCACAGCTATGCTTTGGCTGTATGCAAAAAAATAACGGTGAACAGATCTGTCCGTACTGCGGGTTTGACAGATCGACTGAGCAGAATGCTCCCTTCCTTCCTCTCGGAACTACCCTTCAGGACGGTAATTATATTGTAGGTAAAAAAATCAGCAACAATGCAGAAGGCGCAAAATATATCGGCTACAGTACAAATATGGGTTCTACTGTTATCGTCAGCGAATTCATGCCCGCAGGTATATGCGGACGTGCAAAGGGTAAAACAAAGGTCGTTATAAGAGGCGGCTATGAGGAACAGTATAAAAAGCTCAACGACGAATATCTCACATATTACAGAAATATAGCAAGACTGCGTGAGCTTACTGCTATTGCTCCTATATTCGATATATTTACAGAAAACGGCGTTTCCTATACCGTTTCCGAGCATTACGAATCAATACCCTTTACCGAGTACATCAGCAGAAGCGGCGGAAGTATCGACTGGAATACTGCAAGACCTTTGTTCATGCCGCTTATTGCAACACTTTCTTCTCTCCATGCCGCAGAGATAGGTCATTATGCAATATCACCTGAGAACTTGGTCGTTACATCATCAGGCAAGCTCAGACTTACAGAGTTTGCAATAAAGGATATAAGAGCCACAGGCGGATTTTTTGAGCCTGAACTCATGGACGGCTGTGCCGCTCCCGAGCAGTACAAGAATGTAGGCATACTTGATGAGGCTACGGATATTTACGGCTTTACCGCTACACTTTTCTATGCACTTACAGGTCGTCTGCCTGAAAACAGCAACGAGCGCAAGCCTGACGGAAAACTCTCAATCCCCACCGCTGTATTCAAAAGACTTCCCCCCCATGTTGTAACTGCTCTTGCAAGCGGTCTTCAGGTACAGAAGCTCAACAGAATACAGACATTTGAGGAAATGAGAAACCAGCTTTCAGCCGCTCCTACTGTAAAGGCTATACAGAATGAAGTAAACAGAAGTGCAGTACAGACACAGGCAGCACAGCACTATCCTAAGAAAAAGGACGGTGTTCCCGGCTTTGTATGGGGACTTCTCACAGTACTTGCCTGTCTGCTGATACTTTTGGGTGCAGGTATTTACTGGGTTATCAAAAACCCGAATGCATTCAACTTCACGAATACAACAGAAACATCTGAGGAAGAATCACAGGTATCAAATACCGATCCCAACAAAATAAATATTCCCAACCTTGTCGGTCAGAGATATGAAGACCTCGCCGCAAAGCAGAGTGCAGATACAGGATACAAGATCATAAGAGCCAAGGACGATGAATTCAACGACACATACGAAGAAGGTCTTGTTGTTTCACAGAGTCCCAAAACAGGCATAACCGCTGAAAAGGGCGTTACTATCGTTGTAACAGTCAGCAAGGGTTCAAGGAACAGAGAACTTCCTGCTATAAGCGGTCAGTCCGTAGAAACAGCCGTAAAGGCTCTCAGTGCACAGGGCTTTATCGCTTCCGGTTTCTATGTTGAAAGTGACACCGTTGAAGAAGGCAAAGTAATCGGCTATGAGAACTACAATGCCGGCGACCTTGCTCCCTACGGTTCAAAAATAATCATCAACGTAAGCACCGGTTCATCAAAAAATGACTAACCATCTATAAAAATGTGGAATGTGGAAAGTGGAAAGTGGAATTTGCAGTACACTTTCCGGATATCACTTAATATCAGACAAAAACAGAACTGTCGCACTGCGTTTATTTTGCGCTTGTGCGACAGTCCTTTTATTTTTTCGCTTTGGCGGCTTTTTGTATGCGCTTGTTTTCATACATGAATTTATCCGCACGGCGCATTGTGTCTGTGGCTGAGCTTTCGTTTTCGGGATCATATTCTGCAATGCCGAGTGCAATGCTTACTTTTTCCCATTCATTTTCGGCAGTATCACATATCGTTTGTTTTGTATCTTCAAATTCCTTGACAAGCTGATCTCTGTTATTATAGTCGTTATTCTGCAATATTACGGCAAACTCATCTCCGCCTATCCTGAAAACAGGACTGTGATCGAATATCTTACAGATAAGCTGGCAGGCTGTTTTTAAGTATATATCGCCTTTGTCGTGACCGTAATGATCATTTATTACTTTCAGGTTATTACAGTCGAATATACCTATTGCAAATTCAGACAGCTCATTATTATCTATCTGCTCCTGTATTTTCTGCATGTAATCCGAAAATGCACCTTTGTTTCTTACAGAAGTAAGTGCGTCAACAAATACACGCTTGTTAAGGTCTTTGACAATATTTTTTTCCTTGATTATCTTCTTTTCTGCCCTGATACTGTGCAGGAGAAGTATAAGTATGATGAGAAGTACAATGGCTATTGTAGCCATGATAATAAACAAATTGTCCTTTATCAGATCGATAAAGCTTGTTTTTACATCTTCGGTGGAATAATAAGTCAGGGCGGTATGTATTATCGCATCGGGAACGATGTCTGTTATCCTTGCAAGAATGGAATAAAGCTGTGTATTGCCCTTGCAGACTGTAAAGCCGAAATCCATTTCCACACCTGTATAAACTGTTGTCAGGTGGAGTTTTTCACACTGTTTTGATATATTGCCATAGCGGTAGTTGCTGATGATAACGCAGTCGGCTTCTTTACTTGCAACAGCATCAAGTCCTGTCGGTGTATCTTTGAAATACTTTCTTTTCCAGTTCGGGTAATTATCCGCAAGGAATGTATCATAATTCGTATTGCCCTCGTTGACGGCTACCGTAACATCCTTTTTCAGCAGAAATTCCTTTTTCTCTGACGCACGGACTACTGCATCCATTTCTGTATGCATTATCGGCGGTGTCATTACAAGACCGTGCTTTTCCGCATCATAGCTTGTGAAATTTGCAGGAAACATACAGTCGATATCTCCCTTTTTGAGAGCTTCAATGGCGGCGGCAGTATTAGGAAAGGCGACTGCTTCAAATTTCAGGTTTGCATTCTCGAATGAACCTGACGCATATTTCAGATAATCTTTCAGTGCACCTGTCAGCTCACCTGTTGACTGGTCCTTTGCACAGAATGCAAGATAATTGTCCTGATAGCCTACTTTTATAGTACCGTGATTTGTGAGCCATTCTTTTTCCGCTGTACTCAGATACTTGTTTGTTTCGGTATTTTTAAGATACTTGTCATGTAACTGCTGGGCATAATATTTATTTTCATCCTGTATTTTATTCAGTGCCGCATCAAGCTCGGACAAAATTTCGGGGCAGTTGTTTCTGACTGCAAAAAAGAAATCAGATGAGCCTATCTTGCATACGGGTATGGCTGTTTCGTGAGAGCCGTATATATCCATTGTTACAAAAGCATCAAGCTCCGAGCCGAGCATTTTAATGGATTCTTCATCGGTAGAGGCAGTTTCAATAATATTTATATCAAGTCCACGCTTTTTTGCCCAGTCGATAAAATAATCCTTTTGTATGCTGTCCTTTGTAACGCCGACACGCTTTCCTTTAAGAGCCGAAATGTTGTCGGCTGTTATTTCGTCGTTGTCGGGAGATACGAAAACATAATATGATTCCGTACCCATCGGGATAGATGAATACATCATGTATTTTGTACGTTCTTCCAGATATGATACATCGCTCATAAGGTCTATTTCTCCGTTTTTGAGCTTTTGCATAAGCTCCGACCATGTACCATAGACATATTCATAATCCCATCCTGTATAGGCGGCTATCTTGCACTGATATTCGTAAGAATAACCCGACATTCTTCCGTTGTCATCCTTGATAAAAAACGGTGTTTCGTGCCAGCCCACACGCACAACTCTTTTACTGTTATTTTCTGCATAAACAGTAAAAGCTGACGATATACTCATTATCAATGTTGTCAGAAGAAGAATAACTGACATTAGTTTTAAATGTCTTTTCCTATGCACTTATATCACTCCTTGTTTTTACAATTTGTCTGTTTATATTACCATTTCAATATTATTCTATTATATCACAAAATAAATATTTTCAACTATATTTTTCAGAAAAATATGTTGTAATTTTGCAACAAAAATATTTACTGTTTATTGAACATTAAGACGATAAATGTTATAATTGAGAAAATATAACAAATGGCAGGGGATGTATTTGAAAAAGCATAAACTCAATTTTTCTACTACTCATGTGATAATGCTGAGCTTTCTTACAGCTGTTTTAGTCGGCAGTGCGTTGCTTTCACTTCCTGTAAGTTCTGCTGACGGAAAACCTGTACCGTATATAGATGCACTTTTTACAGCGGCAACATCTATATGTGTTACGGGACTTGTTACTGTGCCTACTTTCAGTACATGGAGCATTTTTGGTCAGATAATCATACTTATATTGATACAGGCAGGCGGTCTGGGTATCGTTACTATACTGTCGGCTATACTCATAAGCTTTAACCGTCATTTCGGACTTAAAGACCGCATACTTGTACAGGATGCATTTAACCTTAATTCACTTTCGGGTATAGTGAAGTTCCTTAAAAATGTAATCATTGGTACATTTATCGTTGAGGGTGCAGGAGCTTTGATGTATATGACAGTGTTTGTCCCCGAATATGGCTGGAAAGGGATATGGATATCAGTATTCAATGCAATATCTGCATTCTGTAATGCAGGAATTGATATTATGTCCGAAAACAGCCTTTGTCCTTATGCACTTAATCCTATGGTCAACTTTACTACGAGCCTTATGGTCATTCTCGGCGGAATAGGCTATGTTGTATGGTGGGACGTTATCAGGGTATCTAAAGGCTTTACAAAAAAGAAATTCAGGTGTATGCACGACCTGTCGCTTCACAGCAAGCTTGTAATTACTGTCACGGCTGTACTTCTCCTTGCAGGAACTGCCGTATTCTTCATCTTTGAGTATAACAACCCCCGAACAATAGGTAATCTGTCAGTGTTCGATAAGTTACAGGTGTCATTTTTCCAGTCCATGACTACAAGGACAGCAGGCTTTGCGACTGTTCCCCAGCAGGACCTTACAACTACATCGGCAGTTTTTTCACTGTTCCTCATGTTCATAGGCGGTTCACCTGTCGGAACTGCAGGCGGTGTAAAGACGGTAACAATGGCTGTACTGTTCTTTTCCGCACTTGCGGCTATCAAGAACAAGGACGAGCTTTCACTGTTCAGAAGAAGGATATCAAAGCAGGCTGTAAGCAAGGCTGTTGCTGTTATTACTGTTTCGTTTATGATAATGTTCATATCCACACTTCTTCTTTCAGCCGTTACAGATGCAGATTTAATTGATATTGCATATGAAACGGTAAGTGCTTCCGCAACAGTGGGACTTACGAGAGATCTTACTCCAAAGCTTAATATTTGGGGCAAGATAATAATTATCATAACTATGTATCTGGGCAGAGTAGGGCCTATATCACTTCTCATAGCCTTCAATATCAAGAAACAAAGAAACAACATCATTAAAGATCCTGTTGAAACAATAAGCATCGGATGAAATAAGTATATTCACAGCAGAATAATTATGCATTATGAATTATGCATTATGAATTATTAAAGTTTGGAGGATAAATAGTATGGCAAACAATAAAACCTATGCGGTTTTCGGGTTGGGAAGATACGGAAGTGCAGTTGCAAAGGAGCTTGTAAATAATGGTGCAGAGGTACTTGCGGTAGATATAGACGAAGAAAAGGTCAATGACGCTGTTGCAGATATTCCGTTATGCAAATGTGCGGATGTTACAGATCCCGAAGTGCTGAAACAGCTTGGGGTTGCAAACATAGATGTTGTTGTAATATCTATGGCAACAGACCTTGAAGCAAGCGTTATGGCGACAATGCTCTGCAAGGAAATGGGCGTAAAGACGGTAATATCAAAATGTTCGAGTGAAATGAACTGTAAGATACTGAGCAAGGTCGGTGCAGACAGGGTTATTTTCCCCGAAAGCGAATCGGGAATAAGGCTTGCAAAGAATCTGGTAAGCTCGGGATTTGTTGATATTCTCGATATATCAAATGATGTTTCAATGGTGGAGCTTGAAGTAAGACCTGAATGGGAAAACAAAAGCCTTCTTGAGCTTGATCTCAGAAAAAAGTATTCAATAAATATAGTTTCCGTTATCGAGGACGGAAAAGCGAGTGTAATAATAGATCCCGAAAAGCCGCTTAAAAAGTCAATGCGGCTTATCGTCATCGCCGACACTGCAAAGCTAAGAAAACTTAAATAGGCTCCCTCCGTGAGGGAGCTGTCAGCTATGCTGACTGAGGGAGTTATAACCTGCGGTTAATATAAAATCAGCGAAGCGGAAAGAGAAAGATAAACACACTTAGTTTGTCATTCCAAACGTAGTGAGGAATCTTTTAAGATCCTTCTCTTACGCTCAGGATGACAGGTTAATTGTAGAATTTTTCAATTGAAAGTACGCTTTATGGGAAACTGCGTGGAGAACTCCCTCCGGCACTTCGTGCCACCTCCCTCAGTGAGGTAGGCTTATATTGTATAATAAAAAGGGGGATTAAATGAAAAACCTTTCGGTTTATAAAAAGGCACTCGCCCTTGCTGTACCTATAATGATACAGAACGGTATATCAAATGCAGTCGTTCTTGTGGATCATATAATGGTCGGAAGTCTTGGAACGGAAGCAATGACGGCTGTTTCAATTATAGGTCAGCTTTTGTTTGTATATACACTTGCGATTTTCGGGGGTATATCCGGACCGGGAATATATGCCGCTCAGTTTCACGGTAACGGAAATACCGAGGGTGTGCGTGCCGCAACAAGAATGAAAGCACTTATCTGTATTTTCTGTACAGCGGCAGGAATAATACTTCTCCTTTCGTGCGAAAACTTATTGATAGGGCTGTATCTTCACGGAGAGAGTACGGATATAGATCCCGTTATTACATCGGAACATGCAAAAAGCTATCTTCACATAATGCTCATAGGACTTCCGGCAATGGCGGCTACTCAGATATATGCAAGCTCGCTTCGTGAAACAGGTGACAGTATAAAGCCTATGGCGGCAGGTATTGTTTCAGTATGTACCGATATCATTTTCAACTATCTGCTTATATACGGCAATTTCGGCTTTCCGAAGTTAGGTGTTGAGGGGGCGGCTGTTGCAACGGTCATAGCAAGATATATTGAAATACTTGTGCTTGTGCTGTGGTCACACCTGCGTAAAAAAAATCATCCTTTTATACAAGGGCTGTGGAGTACGCTTGCTATTCCCCGTGATATCACAAAGAAAATGCTTGTAAAGAGTATCCCTATATTCATAAATGAATTTCTGTGGGCGGCAGGTCTTGCCGCACTTACACAGTGCTATTCAACAAAAGGACTTGCCGTTGTTGCAGGTATCAATATATCGAATGTTATATGCAACCTTCTTAATGTCGTATTTGTCGGGCTTGGTCATGCTGTCGGAATACTTATCGGTCAGCTTTTGGGAGCGGGAAAGTTTGAACGTGCAAGGAAAGAGTCATTCATACTTACCTGCTTTACGGGTGTTTTATGTATCGGACTGACAATTATTCTTATTGCACTTTCGGGTGTTTTTCCGAATGCATACGATACGACAGATGAAGTACGCTCGTTTGCAAGCAGTTTTATAATTATATCCGCACTGTTCTTCCCTGTTCAGGGAGTACTCAATGCACTGTATTTCACAATCCGTTCAGGCGGAAAAACACTTGTGACATTTATATTTGACAGTGTTTTTACATGGACCTTAACAATTCCGCTTGCTCTGATACTGTGTTTCCGGACAGGACTTCCTATTGTTATGATATATACAATAGTACAGTCGGCTGATATTATAAAAATAATTATCGGTACTGTTATGATAAAAAAAGGAATATGGATAAGCAATATAGCCGAAGAATTCGGCTGACAAATAAAAATCAGCACCCTGAGCAGTTTGATTTGCTTCGGGGTGCTGATTTATTTTGCTTTATCGTGAAACCGGAATGTTTAATGCTGAGTTGCTGAACATAAGACCGATAATAAAAATTGCGGTGAAAACAAGACATAATATCAGAAAAGCACGGCTGAATGACTTTACATTCAGATTTGTATTTTTATGGAAAGCAAAGTAAAGTGCAAAGATAACATTGAATATGGGTATAAGGAACATAAGCTGTATCAGAAATGATAAACTCGTGTTCAGCGGCTTTCTTATGCTTTCCTCTGTTTTTACAAAGTGCTTTTCGTGGTGCTTTTTGTCAAAGCCCTTTTTGAACGGCGGCGGTTCATCGGCAGTAAGTCTTGCGGCTGACTGTTCGTTACGGTATAATTCGTCAGCTATTTCATAAAGTATTCCCGATGAAGTGGGTAAAGCTCTTTCGTTATCACACGGCGGCAGGTCACTGTCATACAGGACATATTCCACGCCCTCGGGTATAGTACTTCTTTTTGGAGGAAACTTTGAAAATACGGCAGTTCTTTTTTTCTGCTGTCCGGTAAGCTCGCTGTATGGTATGCCGGCACTGTATGTATTATTGCCGGTATACGAAAATGTATCTTCCGTGAGCATTTCCGAAGCGGAAATATCTATTGCAGACGTACCACAGCTTTTACAGATATCCTTGCTTTTCTGAAGCTCCTTGTCACGCTTTCTTACGTTCATATCCTGTCCTCCGATAAAAAATTCAGCAGAGGCACTTTATGGCCGACAGGTTCAGAAACGGTTCATTACAAGACCTGTTATAAGTTTCGGATAGAAATAGGTTGATTTCTGGGGCATCTTCTCGCCGGCAGCGGCAACGTCACGGATTTCTGTAACTCTTGTCGGGTTGAGTATGAAAGCACACTGAGCCTTTCTGTTATCGACAGAGCTTACAGCATCCTCAAACTGCTTTACATAAGTGAGGTTTATCTGCTTAGCCATGTTTTCCGCATCTATGCCGAATATCTTTTCAAGCACGAGTGTATGGAGAACTGTAACATCAAGTCCCTGCAAAGCCTTGCTTTTGTCGGGAAGAAGTCCGGCTGTTGCATTATTGTCCCTGAGTACCATGAGTGAATATTTTTTATCTCCGCAGTAGAAAGCAAAAGCCTTTTTGCCCTCGTCATAAAGAGCCTTGAGCTTTGTTTCGGCTGTTGATATATCATTTTCCTCAGTTATATCAAAATATTCCTCACAGCCCTTGAGAAGCTTTTCCTTATCGAAAGACGGCAGGTCACGCACAAGTCTGTGAGTGGGCAGGACTACAAGACCGGGATGCTCCATATCGACAAGCATCATCATAACATAATCACGGTTTTCATCACCGATATTATTTTCACGGCAGTAATTCCTGTAGTTGAGAGCAGTTTCATAACGGTGGTGACCGTCGGCTATATAGAGCTTTTTGTCTGCAAAAGCCTTGCATATAGCATCTGTTTCGTCCTTGTCTGTTGCTATCCAGAGCCTGTGTGTTACATTGTCCGAATCCGTAAGCTCGTTTACGGGTGTACCCGATGAAAGCTTGTCAAGTCTTGAAGTTATCTCGTGCTTTTCGTCCATATAGAGTGAGTATATCTGGCTGAAATTGCAGTTCGTAGCCTTCATAAGATTGAAGCGGTCTTCCTTTGCCTTTGAGAGTGTTTCTTCATGCGGAAGAACGATACCCTTTGAAAATTCTTCAAGCTTTACTCTTACGATACAGCCCTTGAATTTCTTTGTTTCGTTGTTGACTGTAAATTCTTCCTCATAGATATATACAGCCTCCTGATCGTCCTGTCTGAGAATACCCTTTTGAAGCCATTCATCAAGGACTTTTGAAGCATCTCCGTAAGGATCGTCACCCTTGGGAAGTTCAAGTCTTATTATATTGTGCGGATTTCTTGCGATATACTGCTGTCTTTGTTCCTCGCTTATGATGTCATAGGGAGGACATACAAGCTCCGAAATATTTCCTGCCTTTTCCGTATCGAACCTGAGTGCCTTAAAGGGTCTTATTTCTGCCATTGGTATTCCTTCTTTCTTTTGATTTATATTTATTTTATCCTGTACGGATAATTTTTGAATGTTTTATAATACAGAATAAGCCCTCTGCTGTAACTGTATTATAAACCATTATATCTGAAAATTTTATAACATCCTGTAGGAAATGTCAGTTGTCCTGAGAATGTTTCTGTTTGATTATCTGTTCAAGCTGTAATTTTGAAAATTTGTGTTTTTTCTTGCAGAAATGGCAAAGAGCCTCTGCATAGCCTTTTTCGTCAGCCAATGCCCGTATCTCGTCATCACTGAGAGTTATAAATGCCTTTATGACTTTTTCACGACTGCATGAGCAGGCATATTTTATAGGTGTTTCGTCAAGGACTTCAACATCAAAGCCATTCAGTGCGGTGCTGCATATTTCTTCAAGGCTCATGCCCTTTGCAAGCATTGTAGTCATAGGTTCAAGCACTTCAACATTTTTTTCAAGTCTGTCAATAGTACTGTCATCAGCACCCGGAAGGAGCTGTATAAGCAAACCGCCCGAAAGAAGCACCTGATGATCTTCCTTGTCGAGAAGAACGCCTAAAGCACAAACTGTCGGTATCTGTTCGCTGACTGCATAGTAGCTTGTAATATCCTCGGCTATCTCGCCAGAAACGAGAGCAGTCTGACCGACATATGGCTCGCCTGTTCCGTAATCACGCATAACATTGAGTATGCCTGTTTTTCCGACAGCCTTTGAAACATTTATTTTTCCGTTCTGATAATATTCTGTAGGACAGTCGGGATTCTGCACATATCCCCGTACATTACCTTTACTGTCAGAAACGGCAATAACTGCACCTGTTTCGCTGTTGTCGCCCTTTATCCTGAGAGTTATGCTTGCATCGTCCTGTTTGAGCTGAGCACCCATCATTGAAGCGGCTGTCATAAGTCTGCCGAGAGCGGCAGTTGCGGCAGGTGAAGTGAGGTGTATTTTTGAACCTTTATATACAAGGTCGGTAGTATCGGCGGCACATGCCATTATTGCACCGTCAGAGGTTATGCATCTTATTATTCTGTCTTTACTCATAGTTTTCCTTTCTTACTGCATATACAAGCCGCTGTGAAGTTTCGCACGGCTCATCAAAGCTTAGCTCGTCATAAACAGCCACGCATTTAAGACCGGCTTTATGCAGCATTTCTTCCATTTTTTCTTGTGTGTAGGCATACTCTGAAAATTCTTCCGTATGCCTTTGGTATTTTTTGCCGTCAGGCGCAAAAAAATCAAGAGTTATATCAACTCTGTTGTTTTCCTCAAAAAAGCTGTTCTGCCATGCACAAAAAACTGTATCGGTATCATAGATAAAGCAGTTATCTCCAAGTATATGTTTGTGCTTGTACACGGTATTTGCATCAAAAACAAAAAGTCCGTCAGGTGAAAGATATTTTTCTATGCACCTGAAAGTTTTAATAACATCATCTTCGCTTGTAAGATGGTTTATACTGTCGAGTGAGCATATACATGTATCTATATATCCGTAAAGTTCAAGCTTCTGCATTTTCTGACAAAGAAAAAGTATCTGCTTATCCGCCTCATATGCTTTTTGCTGAGCTATGGAGAGCATGTCGGATGAAGCATCCGCACCGAAAATATCTATACCTCGTTTACATAGTTCAAGTGTCAGACTGCCTGTTCCGCAGGCAAGGTCAAGCGTTACACCAGGGTTATGTCTGAGACGGCGGAAAAGCTCCATAAGATGATCGGCACGTTTTTGATATTCGGCATTTTCTGTCAGTGCATCATAATACTGTGCAAAAAAAGAATATGTACTCATTCATTACCGTCCTTTTTTGCTTCTTCTTCCTTTATCCTGTTTATAGTCAGGGTATAGCCGTCACTTCCGTAATTGAGTGCCCTGTTTACACGGCTTATTGTTGCTGTGCTTGCTCCCGTATGGGCGACTATTTCCGTATATATTTCCCCGTCATCGAGCATTCTTGCAACAGCATATCTCTGAGCCATAGCCTTTATTTCGGGTACGGTACAGAGATCATCAAAAAAAGCATAGCATTCGTCTATTGTTTTGAGTGACAATACAGCTTTAAAAAGTGAGTCGGTGTTTTCATTTTTGATTTTGGTTATCATTTCTAAGCCCTCCCACCGATAATTTATTACAATGACATTTTAACATATGAAAGTATAAAAGTAAACAACAATTTACTGCAATTCCATGATATTTTTTGCATAATTTTTGAGCGAATAAAAATCCTCCCTCATGGAGTGAGCCTTTAAAAAATATGCCCGCCACCTTTTTGCGAGGTGACGGGCATTGCAGGTTTTTATGAAACAAGAATTATTTATTCAACAACGGGTGCTGAAACACCGACTGTAAATGTCTGTATTTCTTCGCCTTCCTGATTGTCCTTTACGCTTACACATATATCATATATTCCTTCTCTTTCGGGCTTGAATATTACAAATCCGTTTGGTGAATAATCGGAAAGTACAGTCCAGTCGTAACTGTCTGATGCTTTGTAATATACGGCATACTGATAGAAGCCTGTGCTTCCGCTTGCAGAAGCCATAACTGTGACTGATTCACCAAGAAGTATTTCTGTTTCGGAAACAGATGATGTGTTGCAGAGAGCGTCAAGCGGTTCGGTTACTTCTGCCTTGAAGTACTTCCTTACAGCTGTTCCGTTGTCGTCAGTTACCTTTACGCAGATATCGTAAACGCCGATTTCTTCGGGTTCTATTACAACAAATCTGTTAGCCTTGTTTTCCTGTTTGATTATCCATTTGCCTGCTGTTTCCTTCTTGTAGGATACTGAATAACGGTAGAAGCCTGTTGAGCCTGCCGCATCGGCAACAACAAGTATGCTTTCGCCTGATTCTACCTTGCTTGCGGATATGCAGGAATAGTTTTTAAGGCTGTTGTCAACAACTTCTACATCCATGAATGCCTTGACTTCAACGTCTCTTGAATCCTTTACCTTTATGCATACATTGTATGTACCTGCTGCTGTCGGACGGAAGCTCATATTGCTGTTGCTGCTGTACTGCTGGATAGTTGTCCATCTTGAACGTGTGCTGAGCTTGTACAGTGCCATGTACTGATAGCTTCCTGTGCCGCCTGTAGCAGAGCCGATTATTTCAACGTCACTGCCGAGGTCATAACATTCATCTGTAAGTACAGAAGTATTTTCGAGAGGTGCAGCGTCATTTACTTCGAGTTCGAGAACGATACCGACTATATCGCCGTTTGCATCGCTTGCCTCTACATATATGCTGTAGCTGCCTGATGATGCAGGTGTGAATACAACGTTGCTGTTCTCGCTGAATGACTGCAATACCGTCCAGCCTTCATCGGTTGTTTTCTTGCAGGATACATAGTAGAGGTATGTATCACCCGAACCGTCAGCCTGACAGATAACTGTTACACTGCTGCCTGCTGTTATCGAGGAAGCGGAAAGTGTTGATGTATTTCTGAATGAATCCTCAACGGTGAGGTCGAAGAAAAGCTTTTCTTCTGTGCCTTCGGCATCCTTTACCTTTACGCATACATCGTATGCACCGTCAACGGCAGGAGTGAAGTTTACTGTTGAATTTGTACCGTAAGCCTGAGCTGTTGTCCACTTTGAACGTGACTTGAGCTTATAGAGTACAGCGTACTGATAGGGAGCTGTGCCGCCCTTTGCGGAAGCATTGACTGTTACCGTATCGCCGAGAGATACTTTTTCGGGAAGTGTTGATGTATTTACAAGACCGCCTGTGACTGTTATAGTCGGGAATAATTTTTCTTCCTTGCCTGTTGCATCCTTGACCTTTATGCAAAGATCATACTGTCCTGAATCTGCGGGGGTGATTATTATAGTATCGTTTTCGCTGTAAGCCTAAGCAGTTGTCCACTTTGAACGTGTGCCGAGCTTGTAGAGTACGGTGTACTGATAGGGAGCTGTGCCGCCCTGTGCGGAAGCGTTTACTGTAATGCTTTCGCCTGCCTTTATGTTGTCTGATGAAAGTGTACTTGTGTTTGTCAGCACGTCATATATCGGCATCATAACTCTTATTTCAAATACCTTTGATGATATAGTTCCGCCGATGCTCTTTGCGTCAACACGGAACTGATAAATACCGCCTTCTGACATAACTGCGTTTATGGAATTTACAGCTGCGAAATCATTTACAAGAACAAATTCATCATCCTCTGCACCCATTCTGTAAAGTGCATATTTATATGAACCGCTTGTATCGGATGTGCTGCATGTAAAGGTGACTGTATCGCCCTTTACAACAGATTCAGAAGAAACAGTTGAGGTATTCTCAAAATCTTTTTCCGTTACGGTTATTGTATAGAAGTTCTTTGCTTCTGTGCTGCTTTCGTCCTTTACCTTTACACATACATCATATGTGCCTACTGCTTCCGGAAGGATATCTATTTTATTATTGTCACTGTAAGCCTGAGCAGTTGTCCACTTTGAGCGTTTGTTGAGCTTGTAGAGTACAGAGTACTGATAGGGAGCCGTACCGCCCTGTGCGGAAGCGTTTACTGTGAAGCTTTCGCCAAGCTCTATGCTTTCGTCTGAAAGTGTTGAGGTATTTATAAGGGGCTCGGGTTGGGGTGTAGTTGCGGTATATGTATAAGTTACCGTAATTGTTTCCGAGCCGAATGTGCCTGATGCATTATCGGGAGTTCCTGTAAGCTCATAGTTGTCAAAGGTTTTTGCCTCTGTTGCGTATGTTTCGCCTGAAAGACCTGAGAGTGTTTCACTTGCGAGTGTTTCGCCGTCTGTTGTGACATAAAGTACATTTACCTTTGAAGCTGTCTGAACTTTGCCGTTCTTCACCCATACTTCGCCCGAAAGCTCATATCCGGGCTGCTGATTACCCGGTTCCTGAGGACCGTATACACTTGCTGTAAAGAGTACCTTTGCACTTTCAACATCCGGAACTGTGCATACATACCAGTTGTTGCCTTCGCTTGTCATAGCCGTGCCGGGCCATTGACCGATAAGCTGTACAGCGGTTGGGCCGTCGCCGGTGTATGCGTACATATATACGTTTGACCAGCCGTTTGCATTGTAGTAGTGAACTTTAAGGCAAACAGGCTCAACATAGTTATATCTGAATGTAACTGTGTTTGTACCCTGAACTGCTTTGCCTGTGGGACTGTCTGAATTTGTAAGGTCAACTTCATAGTTGGTTATAGTCTTTGGAGATGCATTGTATGAAGTACCGATTTCAATTACTGATTTTTCGGGTTCTGCTATTTCATTGCCTGTTGATGCGTCAACATGATTTACTGTAAGGTGTGCATAATTAACGCTGTCGAATGTATAGTAGAAATCAACCTCTGCATCTTCTTCGCTGAATGTGCCTGTTTCGCTGCCTTCTACATAGCTGAGAGTATAGCCGTATGCTGCAAGAGGATTTATAGTATAGCTTTCGCCGATATTACCAGAAACAGTTTCTGTTGCCCATACGGTTTCGTCGTCTGCATTGATATGTCTTACGATAACACGGCCTTTTTCTTCTATTGGAGTCTGAATGAGGATAGTGCCGTTTTTACCTGAATTGAAGGTTACTTTGCCGTTTGATACAGTGCTTGTCGTATCGTCATAGAAGTTTTCTACCTCAATGCCGTCCTCAAACACTCCGCTTACACTTACAGTAATATCTGTATTTGCAGGAGCAAACAGTGTTGCAACTACCTTGTCATTCTGATATGTTCTTGAGAAGGTATAGCCTGTTGAGTTGTTGTATGCCGAGATAACATTATGTGTGCCTGCACCTACAGCAAGGTGGTTGTTTCTGAACTGACCGAGCTTGCTCCAGTGACTGAGAATATCTTCATCTATGGCATCCCAGTTCATGAAGCCTCTTAACATATGACCGTCACCGGCAGAAGAATCGCTGCTTACATCTGCATACGGTCTGCCTGTTTCATCGCCGTAATATATCTGTATGCCGCCGGGGAGCATCATAAGGAATGAACCTGCATATATCCTGTCACTTTCTATAAGTGTAGTGTCATGTGATGCAAGATATGAAAGAACATTGAATGAAGAATCCGAATTTATAGAGCCTGCATATCTGCTGTATATGCTTTCAACATTGCTTGCCAACGGAATATCGGAGGTTTCTGTTCCCGGAGCAAACTCAAAGTTTATCATTGAGTCGAATGCACCAGATGTAAAATAATTGCTCTTGCTGACTGTATGTCCCCAGCTCTCGCCTGTCATCCAGAAATCGTCTGTCCAGTCTGCACCGGGAGCAGTGGGATTGTTTTCACGCCAGGTATTGAGAGCCTCAACGCCTGCCGCTTTAAGAGCCTGCCATGATGCTATTTCAACATGCTTTGCGGTATCACAGCGGAAGCCGTCAACGCCGTATTTTTCTACCCATTCCGTGAGCCATTTAACGAGATAGCTGCGGACTGTGCCTGTTTCGCCGTATTTTTCTGCTTTTTCGTTATAAGTCCCCTCTTGTGTCCACTTTGTTTGGAGAACAGGAGGTATGCCTACAGGAGTGGTTGATTCGGTTTTGAAGTCCGGAAGACCTGAAAGGCTTCCTTCAACATCGCCGCTGCCTGATGTATAGCCGGGAAGTCCGGAACGTACCCAGTCCGGTCCCCACCACTTAGCCCATACAGATTCTGTTTGATAGTCAATAAAGCTGTGATATGTGCTATTGTTTGTATTCTTATATGTGTAGTAATAATCGTCCCAACCTGCTGATGCCGAGCCGAAGTCATATTCGTTCATAGTTTTGAGGTCGTTATATCCCGTATGGTTCATAACTACATCCATTACTATGCGTATGCCGTGTTTATGAGCAGTATCAACAAGAGTCTTGAATTCTTCCTCTGTACCGAAGTTCTTGTCTGTTTCGGTGTAGTCAAGAACATAGTAACCGTGATATGCAAAGTGAGGGTATGAGGGATTACCGCTGCCGCCTACAACATAGCCGTGTATCTGCTCATAGGGAGCGGAGAGCCATATTGCATTTACACCGAGGTCATCAAAATAACCCTCATTTATCTTCTGAGTGATACCTGCGAAGTCGCCGCCCTGAAAAGCAGCTTCTGTCTTATAGTCGTTTACAAGATTACCGTTCTTGTCAAGACC
>JBGVAQ010000025.1:0-2738 GCA_045224775.1 Acutalibacteraceae bacterium
ATGTTTTTCATAGCCACCGATTTTCCCGCACCGGAAAGACCTGTAATAATTATAAACTCCATTTTTTTCACCTGCACTAAAAATAACCTGTTATTGTCTGCCTATAAATTTTACCTCACAGCAAAGATCTATATTTTTCTTTTCCTTTACAACTGCCTTTATATGCTCGATAAGCTTCAGAACGTCCTCAGCTGTTGCATTATTGTCATTAACGATAAAGCCCGAATGCTTCTCGCTGACATTTGCACCGCCTATAGTATAGCCTTTAAGACCGCATTCATCTATCAGCGCAGCCGCATAACAGTTCTCCTGTTCGGGACGCTTGAAAACACTTCCCGCACTCGGATGATTTATAGGCTGCTTTGATTTGCGTCTGTCCATAAGCTCCTGCATTCTTTCGGTTATGCTGTCCTGTGATTCAGGAGTAAGCTTAAATGTAGCGCTGAGTATGATATTATCCGTATCGGTAAATGCACTGTGGCGGTATGCAAAGTCCAGAGCAGTAATACCGGAACAAACCTTTATATTGCCGTCTTTGTCCATATACTCCACCGATACCACAACATCCTTTATCTCACCGTTATATGCTCCTGCATTCATATATACTGCTCCGCCGACAGAGCCGGGTATTCCCCATGCAAATTCCAGACCGCCGAGCGACATATTCCTTGCAAATACACAAAGTCTTGCAAGAGTTGAACCTGCACCGCAGCGTATAAGATTATTCTCGCTCAGTGTTATCTCGTTGAATTCTCCCCCAAGCTTTATTACAAGTCCCTCTATACCTTTATCGGAAACAAGGATATTTGAGCCAAGACCAAGTATAAAATACGGCACATTATTTTCTCTGCACATTTTTATAACTCTTTTGAGTGAAGCTATATTCTTCACCTCACAAAGACAATCTGCTGCTCCGCCTATACGGAAGCTTGTGTGTTTATCCATAGGCTCGTTGGGATATATTTTAGTATTCTCATTTTCAAGCTGATAATAAAAATTCTGTTCTGTCATAAGATCCTCTTTTCAATTTATTTTTAGTATTATGTAAAATCTAAAACTTGTAAACCTTGTCATTCCGAACGCAGTGAGGAATCTTTTGAGGAATCTTTAAAGATCCTTCGATTACGCTCAGGATGACATTAAACCATCAGACTTTACAAAGTATTAATCATCAGAATGCTATTGTCTTTACGCCTTCTTCCTCTTCCTCCTCCGGATATTCAAGTCCTAAAAGCTGGAAAAGTTCTCTTGCAGCATTATAGCCCATCTTTCTCTGACGGTTATTCATAGCTGCTACTTCGATTATAACGGCAAGATTTCGTCCCGGCTTTACGGGTATTGTAAGTATCGGCACCTGATTGCCGAGTATCTCTGTCATTTCGTTTTTCATACCCATACGGTCATAAACCTTTTTGTTGTCCCACAATTCAAGGTTTATTACCATATCTATCTTTTCGCTGAGCTTTACAGAACCCATACCGAAAAGTCTTCTTGCATTGATAATACCTATGCCTCTCAGCTCAATAAAATGACGTATGTTTGCAGGAGATGAACCTATGAGCTGTTTATTCGATATTCTTCTTATCTCAACGGCATCATCTGCTATAAGACGATGACCTCTCTTTACAAGCTCTATTGCTGTTTCACTCTTACCTACACCGCTGTCACCGACAATAAGAAGTCCTTCACCGTAGACTTCGACAAGAACACCGTGACGTGTAACTCTCGGTGCAAGTTCGGTATTGAGCAGTGATACAAGCGAAGCCGAAAGTACAGATGTTGTTTCAGCCGAGCGAAGTACAGGAACTTTATACTTTTCTGCCGCTGACATAAGCTCTCCATAAGGTATTATATTTCTTGTAACTATAATAGCAGGCGGCTGTAATGCAAGAAGCCTTTCTATAACGTGAAATCTCTGTTCCGAACTGAACCTGTTAAGATAGCTGTTCTCGGTATTTCCGAATATCATTATTCTTGAATTGTCGAAGAAATCAAGAAATCCCGTAAGCTCAAGACCGGGACGGGTTATATCCCTTGAGAATATCTTTATCTCCTCGGGTTCTTCCGGCATATAAGAAACTTCAAGATCTATTTCTTTGATTATCTTTGCTAATGTTACGGAAAACTTTATTTCCATATAAGCACCTCCGTTTTATTTTAATTACGTTCAACATCAAGTCCTGACTGAGACTTTCAGATTCATATATCAATTATATACTATTTTTTTCCTTTTTTAAAGGGTTTTATTATAAATTAACAAGAATTTATTAAAATATCTTTTGTTAACGGAAAAAACGTGATATAATGTAAGAGGAATAAAAGGAATATGGTGATCACATGAAAATTTTGATTTTTACAGAGGTACTTGCTCCCTATGTATGCGGAGTTTCAAGCTATGTGCAGGTATTGAAACAGGGACTTGAAAAGCTTTCCCATAATGTAGTTATAGTTACTTCTTCACTTCATAAACAGGATGCTACCCTTAAAAACGGTATAATCTATTGCCCCGCAAGAAGATCCGGCAACAAATACGGATATGAATGCAGAAATCCTTCCGATTCAAAAACTATTGACTTTATCATGGATTTTAAACCGGATATCGTACATATACACACAGATACAAAAATAGGCTACATGGGACTTTTAGTTGCAGACAAAACAAGTTCGCCTGTTATTTTCACAATACACGACTATTTCTTTGACAGGTTTGCCTCAGACAATTCAAAAATGGTATGGAA
>JBGVAQ010000026.1:0-2941 GCA_045224775.1 Acutalibacteraceae bacterium
CGTCAGATTATCAAAAACATCGCCAAAGCCGTCGCTTTTAATTGCGAAGCGTATATTTCTGATAATCATCTCAATTTCTTCCCCCAGTTCGTGACTGTTTTCCACTGCGATATAGTCTCTTAAGCTTCCTTCACTGAGAGATTCAAGTGAAATGCCGCTGTTTCTTCTTTCCGCAGCACTGGCACTTCTTGTCACGTTCCTTGCACAGTACCAGATGGAGTCTCTCATAAATTTCCAGAAGTCTTCCTCCACCTCCCGCTTTTCAGATTCGTTCATTCAAAAGTTCCTCCTCTTCGCAAGGAACTTTCAAAACATCCTTACACTCCTTTACTGTGTTTTGATATGCCAAAACATCACGGATAAAATAAAAAAATTTTTATTTTTTTATTCCGATAGGCATCACCTCCCCTGAAATAGCCGTAAAAAAGCCATAAAAAACCAGTCATAAGGGGTTGACTTGCGATTTTTTATGCCTTATAATTCACTATGTATCATATTATATATTATATATCGTGATTTTATAAGGAGCAGACTATGCTTTTTGAATATTTGAAAGAACATTACGATGACGGGGAGCCTATCTTCCTCGATGATATTCATATAGAAGGAATGCGAAGGGATAACTTCCGCCAGCAGATCAAGACACTTGCAGACGCAGGTAAGATTGTGCGATATGAGAAAGGGATTTATTATATTCCGAAGAAAACCCGCTTCAGCTCATCCGCCGGCCCGACTCCCGAAACGGTAGCAAGGTACAAATATATCTCCCGTGGTGGTAAGACTGACGGTTATTATTCCGGCAGCACCTTTGCCAACATCATCGGACTGTCCTTGCAGGTACCTATGAAGAAGGAAATCGTCAGCAACAACATAGCCGCCATCGTAAGGGAAGTGCTGATCGGCAAGCAGTCCTTTATTGTCAGAAAGACCAATGTTCCCATCTCCGATGATAATGTTAAGGTTCTTCAGCTTTTGGAATTATTAAAAAATCTGGACTCTTACCTTGACAGCGATTATGATGAAGCGAGGGAAAAATTAAAAAAATATTCTCTTGCGAACCATATTACAAGAGACGATGTTGACCAATATATAAGACGATATCCGGATTCAACCTTCCGGTATTATTATGAAATGAGGTTAGACCATGTACTTGCATAATGATAAGGATCTCTTTACAGAGGTCATAACAGAAGCCAACGCACAGACCGGCATCGCAGAATCCATCATTGAAAAGGATTACTACGTTACCATGATCTTAAAACTGTTGGCAAAGAGCAATCCTGATATAGTTTTCAAAGGGGGAACCTCATTATCGAAGTGTTTCCACCTTATCAACAGGTTTTCCGAAGATATTGATATCACCTTCTCTGAACATATCGGAGAATCCCGGAGAAAGAAACTCAAATACAATATCCTCAAACCGATCAGTGATGAGCTGGGTATGCCCATTGAGAACTGGGACAGTATCGAGAGCGATAAAGATTACAACTATTACCTCTTTGGCTATCAACCTGCAAACGACTACCCGGTGGAAGGCATCATGCCCGGAGTAAAACTTGAAACCGCCCTTGTCTCCTATTCCTTCCCGACCGAAGAAAGGGATGTTGACTCGATTATCTATGGAGCAATAAAAGACTCTGCATCAGACATCATCTCAGATTACGGGCTTGAACCGTTTTCGATGAAAGTGCAGTCAGTCAGCAGGACATTCATTGATAAGATTTATGCCCTCTGCGATTATTACATGGAAGATAAAACGAAACGTTTTTCAAGACACCTGTATGATCTCCATATGCTCTATCCGACCATTACTGTGGATGATTCATTTATGGGACTTATACAACAGGTTCGTGAGCATCGTTCAAAGCTTCCTATCTGCCCTTCCGCAAAAGAAGGCGTAGATATAAAATCGCTCATAACGGAGTTCCTTGATAAAGAATTCTATAAGAGCGACTACGATAACATCACCAGAACGCTGATCTCCGATGATGTGACCTATGAGCAGACTTCTCTCACTCTGAGAGAAATCGCAGAAAAGCTGTTCTGATATATTTTCGTAAATCTATTGCCAGTCATTTCGCACTCTGATATGATATGGCTCATAAAACACCAAAACTGCTAAAGATACCGGCGCTATCCGTGCGCCGTACTGTGGCAGTTTTTTATTTTCTCTTTATTCCCCACAGTACAAAAGCATAAAGGCAATCGCCGGATACGGCGTTATGGGTTCAAAGCGAACCGCCCTATGGCGGTCTGAACCCGCAAATCGGAACCGATTTGCAAGAAGAATACCAAGCATTGGATGTGTCATGACACATCCACATTTACTGACCATTTTCCCTGCCGGCAAAATGACAGCAAATGAGCTTGCAAGGGGATACTCCCCCTGACCCCCGTTAATGCAGAACTGCATCCTTTTCCCTTTCCGAAAAAAGAGCATTTCTGCCAAAAATCAAACACGCCGGATACGGCAATTTTGAAAGGAAGTGCCCTATATGAGCAAAGAACGTGATCGCAAGATACCCATCCAGGTGTATCTGAGCGAAAATGAAAAATATGTCCTCGATGAGAAAATCAAAGAATCCAAAATGCGGAATATATCTGAGTATATCCGCCACCTGATCCTATACGGTTATGTCTATGACATCGACTATAACGGACTGAAGGAATACAACTACCAGATAGCCGCCCTCGGCAGAAACATAAACATGATCAGAGAGCGGATTATGAAAACCGGGAACGCTTACGAAGAAGATCTAAATGAGATAAAGGAGTTGATGGATAAGATATGGCATACACACGAATCCATGCTATCAAAAGTACCGTTACAAAAGCTGTAGCTTATATTTGCAATCCGGATAAGACCGAGCAGCAACTGCTCGTTGATTCATTTGGCTGTAGTCCCGAAACAGCCAGGCATGACTTTGACTATGCTCTTTCC
>JBGVAQ010000027.1:0-10906 GCA_045224775.1 Acutalibacteraceae bacterium
ACTCAGAAAAAGAGCTACAAAAAGCTGATAATCATTATCGCTATAGTACTTTCACTTATCGCACTAACCATAGCAGGCATATTTGTAGTCAAGATAGTAAGGCGGAACTTGTCTCTCGGCAAAATAAAAGAAGCTCCTGCCACCTATATCGCCGCTTCTTATCAGAAAACTGCACAGGCTATCGGTAATCAGGACGACGTTATAAAGGTACTCAGCAGCAACTCAAAGCAGAAAACCGTAAGGCAGGTAGTAAACAGAGGAAACGGCGAATCTCAGACTCTCATTTCCTCATACGATGCTGATGCAAGAAAGGCCTACTACAAATTTGAATCCGACCTCTCTTCACAGAAAGCATCTGTTGAGTTATACTCAAATCTTGATAAGAACGTTCTGAAAGGCACTATAAACGGAAAGTCTTTCGACTATTACCTCGACTCACAGAACCTCAGAACAAATGCAGCTGATTCGATTTTCGGACCCGGAAACAAAAACGGCTTCAACATCCAGCAAAAAGACTATGACAACTTCATGGATGTCTATGAGTTTGTTTACAACAACCTGAAAAAGCCCGACGATCAGGCATTCGGACTGAAGGCTCTCGGTGAAAAAATAACCGCTGACATTGACAAATGCGGCAATGTACAGGTAAAAGACGACACTACAAAGATATTTGATGAGGATGTAAAATGCTTCGCTGTAACTCATACCTTTACTGATACAAGCATCGTTGATGCACTCTATGTTGATATAAAGGACTGGGCAACAACCAACTTAGCTATCAACGAAACTATCAAGAAATCCATTGAAGATGCTCTCAAAAAGGCAGATCCAATGAATTACAAGTCATATCTCCAGAAGAGCAACCTGAATCTTAAATTCAATCACTACATAAACAGAGACAACAATATGCTTATGAAGGTTGAGGTATCCCTTGACGTTCAGGGCAGCGGCGTTATTATAACACTTACACTCGGTAAAGATCCCGCTTCAAGCAACAAGTACGGACTTTCTGTTGCAGCACTCGGCATGAAACAGAATGTTACTATCGAGCGTCAGAGCGATGCTTCACAGTCAAAATATGTTATGACATTTGACGGTGCTGCTGTTAACGGCAGTATGACCTACACAAGAAATAAATCTACAGGCGAAATCAAAGTGGATCAGAATTTAAGCAGTGCGATGATGTCATCAGCTCTCGGAGGAACAAGCAATGGAACTTCCTACAGCGGTATAACCTCTATGTCAACAGCAGACAGCAGCTCACAGGTTGTACCCATGGCAAATTCCCTCTCTCTTCCGAAAGGTTTCTCAATATCCACAGTCAATATGAACGCCACATTGAAATCCAGCGGTGATTCTGTAACCATAATACTTATCCCGAAGGATGAAAAGTCTGCTGCAATGGGCATTTCAAGTGAAATCTATATTTCCAATAAGGCAGAGATACCCGAACTTACATCAACAAACAATATTCTCAACGCTTCAAAAGCTGAGCTTGAGGCTATATTCAAAGGTACTGTGCCAAACCCCTTAGGCTTATGATATAATTCAATTAAAATTAATGGCACGGCTTTATGCCGTGCCATTTTGTTATGCCTCGTCTTTTCCGCAGCCGCAGTGATATTTCTGGTCTGTCGGGAGCTTTGACGGGAAAAATTCATTTGTCGGGAAGTCTATACTGCTGAAAAGCTCACAGGGATCTTCCGAGCTTGAAACACATTCCTTATGCGGAATACAGAAATCATACGCAGGTATGAGCATCTGCACATTTCTTTCAAGCTGTACTATAGTGAACATTCCGACGGATACAAGCACCTGTTTTTCTGCTTCGGATGAAACGAATTCACCGCCGTATCTTCTTATTATACCTTCCGGTATCCTGCATGGCGGCATAGGCGGCTGAGGTCTTTTCTCAACAAGCCTTGCCGAAAGCGGTATAGGCTCGGCAACCTGCACAACTGCCTTCGGACAGCTTCTTGTGGGTGCATTCAGACCGTCCTGCATATCGCCGCATTCTGAGCTGAACACCTTAACGCTGCCTTCGCTGCCGAAAAGAACCGCTCTCTTTGAGAAAACAGCAAGACCTTTTACCGGCATAGGCAAAGCATTGGGAGCCATGAAAACATCAAGGCTGACATCGAAATAAAACGTCATATCCACAGAGTAGAAACCCTTATGGAACGGTACAGGCTGCAAACCTATTGAAACATTGCATACCTCTACATCATTAAGACGGACATTTGCAGCCTTATCCACCATACACTGACCGGGTTTTGTGAGCAGCACATTAAGGTCTTCAAGACAATCCTTATCTGAACACGAATCGTATATTCTCGAAGCGTTTATACAAACTGCTTCTTTTATCTTATCGCTCGGATAGCAATCATCACAGCCGCTGCATATCAAATTTTCTGACATTGAGCATCCCCCTTATAGTTTCCTATATAATATTATATGAGTATGTCTCAATAATGTTCAACAAAAACGGCACGGTAAACTCAGAGTTTACCGTGCCTGTTTTATTTGTTATGCTGTTTTGTAATGAATGTCCAGACATCATTCATATGACGGGTGGCTGAGAACACTGACTGTATTTGAAATATCTACAGTACCGCCTCTGCCCTTAGGAATAACGTATGTCATACCCTTCCAGTATGTTTCGTTGTAGAGGTTTGCAATATAGGAAGTATCTTCGGCATCAGGATCCTTCTTGATAGTATATTCGCCTTCACGGATAACGAACTGATGTTCAACGCCGTCACTGCTAATATATTTTACTGTAACGTCTGTCATGAAGGTTATATCCATCTGATCTGCACCTGACTCACTGCCAAGTGTAAACTTAGGATCACGAATACCGTTTTCTGTACCGTCTATAGTACCAATAGCACCGAATTTGAATGATTCTGCCTTAAAGTTTACAGGTGTTGTAGTATAGAGAGGTTCTTCATTACTCCATCTGAATGCAAAGCCCATTGTTGAGCTGTATTCATACTCAATACCATACTTAGTGAAGTCACCGCCGTCAGTTGCATCGAAGTTAACATTCTTAGCAGCCGATCTGTTAACACCTGTCTTGAAGTTATGAGCATCTCTTTCGGTCACATACCAGCCAAGTTCTGAAGCTGCATCTATTGCATTCTCGGTATATGCTCCGTAATTAGCCGGATCGGTAAAGTATGTTTTAGCATCTTCACTGAATACATCGAGAACACCTTCTCTTACCGGGAATGTAGATTCATTCTTGAAGTAATATGCACCCGCCTTGATGGTATAGTTTCCTATACGGCACTCTACGCTTACATCTCTTGTAAAGAGCAGCGTCATAGGTTCGTAAGTGTCTTTTCCTTCCTGACGGTTCATTACGAACTTCATTTCCTCGTATACAGTCTCGCCTCTTTCGTTTTCATCATACTCAGAGAATATATCGGTATTGATCTCTCGGTAGTCAGAAACGGAGTTCTTTGACCAGTACGGGTTAGAGGAGTCAACATATACCCATGCTTCATCCAGTTTCATTTCAGACATTGGTGAGCCGAGCAGTGTTTCAACGCCGAACTCATCAACCTCATAAAGCTGTACATTCTTTATAGGATCATTGGTATTTATGAATATTATCGGATAGTTTTCAGGGTTCCTGTCTTTCAGTTCAATATGTTCATCCTGACCATCATAAGATACCTTAAAGCGCTTGCCGTCCTTTACTTTGTTCTGAGCATCATACAATACTATTGCGATAGCACCTTCGCTCTTTACGCTTGTTGAAGCTATCGCACGTTTAAGAGCATTGTTAGCCTTTGTTATTTTGTCTGAAGTACTTGAAAGATATGCATCTTCTGCCTGTTTGAGTGCCTTCTTTATTGATGATATAGCGCCGGAGCTGTATGTTCTGCTCTTGTTATCCAATGAGATATACTCAGGATATACGCCGCCGCCGCTATGTCTGTCGGCTACTACAATAGGTTCAGCAAGATAACTCTTTGCCCT
The DNA here is from genome assembly GCA_045224775.1 of Acutalibacteraceae bacterium. Lineage (GTDB taxonomy): Bacteria > Bacillota > Clostridia > Oscillospirales > Acutalibacteraceae > UBA1213. The sequence goes on from JBGVAQ010000027.1 coordinate 3,988, forward strand.
GGACATATTTTCATAAATATCCGTGTACATAGTCAGAGTGGGTTCAAGAGACTGTGCTTTGTTATAAGCCTCTTCTTCATCCATATCCTGAACGTCATTAAGAACATAATAAGATGCGCTTGCACTGGGCTTGCTTGCATAATCTTTAAATGTATTTTCAAGGAATGCAGAATAGAAATATGTTTTGGAGTCTTTGTTTACAACTTTACCCTTTTCGTCATAATCTCCGACTATCATATTGCCGTAGAATGTAGACATAAGGTTTCTGAGAACTCTCTGCAGATATTCCTGACCTGATACGAAAGTTGTCCAGTTACCATATCCGCTGTCAGCCTCAGGATCATAGAGAACCTTGTCGCCGCCCTGAAGGGTTGCTTTAAATGTCTTGGGATTGCCGGCTGAATCCTTTACGCTGAATGTTATGAAAGGTGTATTCTTTGAAATACCCTTAATTACATAATAGTTTGTTACTTTACTTCTTTTAAGATGAGGTATTTCGCTTGTGTTCTTTTTGAACACACTTCCCACACCGTGTGCTTCAACGGTGAGGTCTGTCCAGCCTGAAGGCAGTTTGAAATATACAGAAAGTGTTTCTGTTATCTGTGCTGACTCAGGATCAAATGTAAGAAGCTCTACATTTGAATATCTGTTATCAACAATAGTTGTATTATCCAGCTGTGAAAGCCAGATATCATCATATGCATTTGCTACCTGTACAGTCTTTGCACCGGCTACATCGCCCATGCTCTTAAGCTCGAATGTAAATTCAGCGCCTCTCGGTATAGGCAGTTTTACATCATACCAATCATAGAAAGCAGATGTTTCTGAAAGACCAAGACGACCACCTGAATCGTTGTTAGCCTGATCTCCGCCGCTGCCGCCGAATGGGTTAGAAGTAGTGATTGCTGTACCGTCTCTTGAATTCTTCTTGTCGGAAGTAATAGAAGAATAAGATTTGTTCTGCAAACGAACTTTATTTCCGCCGACATATACAAGCGGGATATTATCATCATCGAAATCATCTTCAGCAACTATTTTGGATTCTTCTTCAACAACAACTGCCGGAGCAGATGACTGCTTCTTTGTAATATTTATAGTAGTATCGTCATAAGACGCAACAGGCTCCATAACTACATACTTGTAATTATCTTCGCTCTTTGTTCTTATTACTATATTGTATGCATCTCCATCGGGAGTATAATTTGCTCCGCTCTCATATGCAAACTTACATCCGCCGACATTCGACTTTGTAACATAGTAATAATAATTTGTGTTTTTGTACTTAAGCATCAGGTCGCCCGGCCATGCCGCAGAAAGTGCATGGAAATCATCATCCCATACATAGATCTTAGGTGTATGGTTGCCGTTAAGCATCTTAGAGGCACCATTTGTTACATGGAGTATGATACAAGTCTGACTGTCACTGATTGCTACATCATCGAACTGTGTTGTAAGGTCTTCAGCAGTTACATCAACAGGTGTATCATCTGAGGAAGAAGTATATGCTTCTCTCCAGACATCAAACTCACCCGGTGTTGCTTTTGATGTAAGATGAACATACTTATACATCGGATCATATTCGCCGGATCTTATAATTATATCCTTTGTAGCAAATTCACTGTTTGTTTTTGTTACTTTAAGACCGTTAAGATCGCTGGGACAGATTATGTAGTAATAGTCTGTTCCGCTGATGTGCCGCATCTCAGGTCTGTCTCTCCACTGATTATCTGCTTTTTTCCACTGACCGTTCAAAGAGAACTGTTCAGCAAAATTCCATATGTAAGCCTTTGGTGTACCCTCGCTGAGAATATCGCTTGCACTGCCGCTTGCATCAATGGATATACATGTCTTACCTTCCGGAACTGAAATATTTCTTACAGCACTCGGAATTGCTGAAGACATTGTTTCTATCACAAAGTCATCTGACCTTGCAACCATACCTGAAGGTGTATTTTCAGGTGCAGGAGCTGTTGATTTCGGATAGATAGAAGATGCATTTATGATCTTGGGATTAAGGTTTGTACCGTCTGTCTGTGCTACGAAATCACCTGCTGTAAGTGTACCTGCATTATAGAGTTTAACATCCTGTTCGCCTGACATCTGAGTAACAGCTACTTTAATAGTAAACTTTTTATTCTGTGTCGGGTATCTGAATACATAGTAACCTCTTTCTCTGGAAGCTGTCAGTTCTTTTCCATCGAGCAAACCTGTCAGAGTACCCTTGCTTCCTACACTGTCGGGGAAATATACAGATGTAAGAGTCTTCTTTGTCATTTTGCCGTCAGCGCCTATTTCTACAACAAGGTTGCCTTCAGCTATTTCAGAGAAGATATAAGCATCTGATACAGTTCCGTTATCAAGAGAAACTTTTACTGTTGTATAAAGAGTCTTGTCAATATCAAGGTAGTAATAACCTGATGATGATTCAGGAGTAAGATCAACCTCAGGAACTGACATCGGCTGTGAGCTTGCAGCATTTGCATACTGGTCAATGCTGAATACTTTATCCGAGTTGTTTATAACCCAGATTCTGAACTTGTTGTTCTGAGAGAGCATATCGTTGCTTGACAGAGGTTTAACGACTTTAAATTCATCGATAGCCTTCTGAAGCTTTGCAGCAAATGCATCTACATCAGCCTGCTCCTTGAACTTTGATTTTTCTGTTTCAACACTGTCATACAATGTACGGAGTGCCGAATATGTGTCATCGGTATAGTCTGCTGAAGCATTAATAAGTGTATTATATGCATTTAATATGATTTCCTGAAGGGCTGCTGTTTCATAAGGCACATCTATAGCTGCCTTACATGCATCAAGCTTTGTCTTGAGGGCTGCCTTTGCATCATCTATAGTACTCTGTGAAACAAACTTCTCATTTACAGCTGCTATTGCAAGATCAAGCTGTGCAGCGAGTGCATTTCTTTCGATCTGCTTGTAGCCTTCATTATTAACATAGCCTTCTGCTTCTTTTATAAGGTTCTTGAGATCTTCTCTGTTGAGCTTATGTGCAGCAAGCTCGTTATTAGCAGCTTCAAGGTTATTTTTATAGCCAGTTATACCCGATGCAGTAAGGCTTCTTGTATCCTTCATTGCATTTTCAGCTGCCTTATAAGCTGAACCGTCTGCTATAAAAGCTGCATAGTAAGTATAGTCATATATACCGCTCTTATTCTGCTCGGATATTGCATTTTCAGCCTTTTTAAGTTCCTTATCAAGAGGAGCAAGCTGTTCGGTTGTAACTGCTTTAGGCTTAAGTGCATTTACAGCTGTATCGATATCTCTGCCAAGCTCTGCATATGCTGCATCTGCAAGAGAGATCTTTTCAGCATAAGGGGTATCGTCAGTGCCCTGATTTTTGATGAAATTATCATTATTTACTGCAAGGGTTGCAGCATTTACTTTCTCATGAACTACAGCCATACCTGCTTCTTCATAGTCTTCATCCATGAGCTGATTTGTTTTGATTATCTTTGCCTGTAAGTCTTTTCTTCCTGCGGAAGAATTGTAAGCAACATTCTTATAGCTTATTGTAGGAGTTGCATCATGTGTATAATCTGCTACCTTAGCATGTACTGTCACATACTTATTGATACTGCTGCCTGCGGCACTTGCTGCTGCGGCTTCTGTTCTGTGAGATGTAAGGCCGCTTTCATTTTTTGCAAGCCATATATCGTTGCTGGTGTTCGGAGAAGCTGTAACATAGTAAGTTTCACCCTTGTATTTTATACCGAGGTCAACTCTGCTGTTACTCTCTATATTAGCTACCCACCAGCCGCAACCTTCATACTTCATTGCTATATTGCTGTCTTTCTTGTTTTCGCCGGCATTTATGTAGCTCTTATCGCTTGTATTGATAGTTCTGCCGTCACGGTTTACTACAGAAACTATTACCGGCTTATCGCTTTCATCTGTTATCGACGAGAAGCTTGCACTTTCATCGTCGCCTTTTGCCTTGAAGTGAACTGCGGACTTCATATTCTTTACATATACAAGAACTGTATCCTCAAGACCTTCTCTGCCGTCCCAGCCTTTACCTTCATGGTATTTTGTATAGTAGGTCTTGCTACCTTCTTGGTGCTTTTTGCCGGAAAATTCAAAATAGATATTTTTATCACTGGGATCGAGATACCAGAGATGGAATATCTCGTTTGTCTGTGAATCGAGCACACCGGACTTTTCGATTGTAGAACCTTTCTGTGCGAATATTATGTTGAACCACGGAACATAATCTGTATCTATAAGATAGTCACCTGTGATCCATGCATTATTTGCAGTTCTGTTTGACATAACTGCAGGCGGGCCATCCTTATCACCGCTGTTAACGCCCCATACGCCGTTAGGCTGTACTTCGTTTTTACCTACAGTAGAGGTATTCAAATTGCTGATAAAATCGGATGTTACATTTTTCTGATCATATTCAAGACTGATCAGATTCTGATCCTTTGCATAATCCTCATAGAATGAATCATAAGCATTACCAACAACATGAGTATCATCAGGCTTGGTCTTTTTATCTCTGTATGTCCATACATAATAAGAAAGCTGATAGTTCATATCTGCGGGCTGTTTTACGTTAAGGATTATTCGTTCCGAAGAGCTTGACTTTTCGTTTTTCGGAGGAACAGCTATTACAGTAAGTCTGTTAGGCGTATTTGAGCCTATAGTAAAGGTTACCGAAAGACGTACAGTCTTTGGTTTCTTTCCGAATGCATCGGAATAGCTTGAAAAGCCTGTAAGTTTAAGAGTTGCGGGATCGGAGTCATGTGCCTCCTGATACTGAGCAATAACGTATGTAGTTTTAGCTTCAGCCTCGGACTTACTGCCTATTACTGCACCCTGTTCGGTCGTTCCTGAAGGGTCATTCATTATAAGGTATTCTTCTGTAATACTTGAATAATCACTGACATTATGGCTGTAATATGCCTGAGCGTAATCAAGTGCACTCTTTACATTAAGATATGCCTGTCTGCCGCCTATATCAGCGCTTGTTGACGAAAGACTGCTCAATGCCACAAATATAAGGGAAGTCGATATAAGCACCAGAAATACACTTATAGCCATTGCCAACGGAAGCGAAAAACCTTTTTTACTTTTGTTTATCAAAGTTTTTCTCATACTAAAAGCTTACTCCTTTCTTTTTTATTTATCTTTTAAATACCAATGCTTTTGTTTCGGTGCCTGAAGAAAAATCAATAACTATATCGCTCTTTGCCTCTGTAAAAGCATTTCCTACCATACCTATTACAGTATCTTCTCTTACATTGTTCATAACAACTGTACCTTTGAGCGTATAGTAATCATTCATCTCGATAGTGTAGTCAAGACATGCCTGACATCTTGAAAAAGAGTCATCAGGATCATCTTTCTGTTTTCTCATTCTGAAAGTTATCCTGCTTACACCGTCATAGCTCTGTGAAGAGCTCACATCCTTCGAACCTATAGTCTCAACCTTATTTGTTGTAAGATATATTCTGCTCTTGGAAGGCGAAGGCGAAGCCGCCGTTGAAGTTGATATATATTCTGCATTAACATTATTTGCAGGAACAGTAGAGCTGTCAACTACATCAACATCAGTTGCAGTTCTTGCATATCTTGTTATGAAGCCTTCTATCTGTATAGCTATTTCCTGTTCCCTTGCGGTAGTTGATGCAACGGCATAATTCTTTATGGTATTTGCAACTATACCTACACCCATACCTGATACTATACCAAGTATTGCAATCGTAACAACAAGCTCAACGAGGGTAAAACCTTTTTTGGACTTTCGTTCATATATCATAATGTTCTCCCTCCTTTATATCAGCTAAGTTTTCCGTAAGGAACAAAAACAGAAGATCTTATATAACCTCTTGTTGATCTTACGGATGTAGTAACAATAGCACCGGGAATCGAAGGGGTTTCTCCCGCAGCAGTTGTAACGTTACTTTCTTTATCGAATTTTATTGCAAACTGATAATCGCCTGTAGCAGTAAAGACAGAATCATATGTTTCAAGATAATTGATATTGCTTACTACTGTAGTTGCCGCAAGAATAACGGCGTTGTTATCCTCGGAATGATCGCTGAAATAACTCTCAAGATCATCAGCACTTGACATTCCAAGCTTCTTTATGGCAGTAGCGACTGTATCACACACAGAGCTTGCTACTGCAGCAGCCTTGTCCTCATCCGCATTTCTCAGCGTACCGCTGTAACCCTGAGTCATAGCACCAAGTGTTGCACCGAAGACAATTACTATAATAGTAACGCCGACGAGTATCTCAACAAGCGTGATACCTTTTTTTGAGTTTTTTCTGGGAACATGCTGCCGTAGGTATTTTTTCATAGATTTTCCTCCTTACTGAACGCTTTAAAAAACCGCAACAAAGCATTCTTCCACTTATATTTATACAATTACATTATAACTGTAATCACATATTATTTCAAGACTTTTTTTCTGACTTTTTTTACAAAAAAATATTTTGATGTTTGTTTGGTTATTATACACTTTTTGGCAATATAAAATATTATTGCCTGTATAACATATAAACTGGTATATACTCACAAAATCGCAAACAAGTTTTTTTATTAACTATTGTAAATTTTTAGTCAATATGTTAAAATTACATTCAAGAAGAAACTGAAAGGGTGACAGTATGATAAGCTTTGAAAACGTAACAAAAATTTACAACAAGACCATCCGTGCAGTTGATGATATCAGCTTCAATGTAAAAGGCGGCGAAATTGTCGGATTTATCGGGCCTAACGGCTCGGGAAAAACCACAACTATGAAACTGCTTACAGGCATTATCAAAGCTGATGTCGGAAAAATAACCGTCAACGGCTTCAGCATCCGCAAAAAACCTCTTGAAGCCAAAGCTTCCATCGGCTATATCGCCGACAGTCCCGATATGTTCCTCCGTCTTAAAGGTACGGAATTC